>JBIOGX010000015.1:0-16683 GCA_044448445.1 Chitinophagales bacterium | reverse complement strand
GTCTAATGTTATGTCGCATCTTGTTTCTAACTGCTCAGGGGTAAAGCCTGCGCCGCCTAATACAAAAGAAAGTTTCATAGTATAGCAGCCTGCATGTGCTGCTGCTATCAGTTCTTCAGGATTAGTGCCGACACCTTCTTCAAAACGGCTTTTCCAGGAATATTGTGTTTTATTGAGTACAGTGCTTTGAGTGGTAAGGTTGCCACTACCCTCTTTGCCTGAGCCATTCCATACTGCGGTTGCGTTACGTTTCATGAGATTTGTTTTTAAGATTTGAGCAGCAAAGATAAGGGGAACTGTACATCATGCAAATGCGTTTATATTATATCTGTATCATATTTCTCAAATGGTTTTGTTTACTTCTTACCAAAATCATCATTAATTTAGCCCCCTATGCAAAAAATACTTATCGCCAATCGTGGCCACGCCTTCGCTGAAAAAGCTATGGCGGGCAAACAGCTATTATCAACTTAATCATTTTATGCAAAAAATATTAATAGCAAACAGAGGCGAGATAGCAATGCGGGTTATGCGCACGGCAAGGGAGATGGGCATTAAAACCGTAGCTGTATATTCAGAGGCGGATAGAAATATGCCCTTTGTACGTTACGCTGATGAGGCTGTGTGCATAGGCCCTGCGCAATCTTCACAATCTTACCTGCGCGCAGATAAGCTCATAGCGGCAGCCAAACAAACAGGCGCGGATGCCATACATCCCGGTTATGGTTTCCTGAGCGAGAATGCTTCTTTTTCCAAAGCTGTATCTGATGCAGGATTGATTTTCATAGGGCCTTCTGCTAATTCCATAGAAATAATGGGCAGTAAAATAGGGGCAAAGCAAGCTGCAAAGAAGTTTAACGTACCCATGGTGCCGGGTACGGAAGAACCACTGAGCGATATAAACGAAGCCCGCAAAATAGCTAATAAAATAGGCTATCCTATCCTTGTAAAAGCCTCTGCCGGCGGTGGTGGTAAGGGAATGCGCATTGTGGAAAATGATGATGAATTTGAAGAACAGATACGGGCAGCAAAAAGAGAGGCATTGAGCGCCTTTGGTGATGATGCTGTATTTATTGAAAAGTATGTAGGCTCACCAAAGCATATAGAGATACAGCTTATGGGCGACCGGCATGGTAATTATGTGTATCTCTTTGAACGGGAGTGCAGCATACAGCGCCGCCACCAGAAGCTGATAGAGGAAGCACCATCAAGTTGCCTTACGCCGGATATCCGCAAAGCTATGGGTGAATGTGCAGTAGCCGCCGCGCGCTCATGCAACTATTATGGCGCAGGGACTGTGGAGTTCCTGGTGGATGAAAAACTCAATTTTTACTTCCTCGAAATGAATACCCGCCTGCAGGTGGAGCATTGTGTTACGGAAATGATCACCGGCATAGACCTTGTAAAAGAACAGATAAATGTAGCGCGGGGCAATAAGCTGTCTTTTACACAAGACGACCTAAAAATAACAGGCCATGCCATAGAGTTGCGCGTATGCGCTGAAGACCCCCTCAATAACTTCCTGCCTGATACCGGGAAACTGGAAATATACCAGCCACCAAAAGGCCCCGGCCTGCGCGTGGACGATGGTTATGAAGAAGGTATGGATATTCCTGTTTTTTATGATTCCATGATAGCCAAGCTGGTAGCTTACGCTCCCACCCGCAATGAGGCTATTGAGCGCCTTTGCAGGGCTATTGACGAGTATTACATCAAGGGCGTTAAGACCACCCTGGAATTTGGTAAATGGGCTGTACAAACCCCCCCTTTCCGCAATGGTAATTTTGATACTAAGTTCATAGATAAATACTTTAAGCCGGAATATCTTGATAAGAATGATATGGATGCAGAAAAAGTAGCCGCATTGCTATCTGCATATATTTGGGAAAAAGATAAGAAGCTGAATAATAACACTGTTGCTGCTGTAAGTGTTATGAGTAAATGGAAGGCTAACAGAATGAAACTTCATTAAAATTTAACAGTCGCAGTAGAAAAATATTTTATTTTTTGGGTGAAAATCGGGAACTTTGTATTGTCATTTTTAAATATAACAGCTATGAAAAACGAAAATGAGAATATCAAAAATGCCAATCCTGAAAACAAGGATGAAAAGCCGAAACACCATACTACATTGATGGGGGATATTGCAGAAGAAATAGAACACATGGACACTGATTTCCCTTTATCCGGCGGTGATGAATCACACCCTGCTGTTGTGCATCACGTACATAAAGAGGAAGAGGAAGAAGAGGAACATAAAAAAACCTCTTTTTTCCACGACTTAGATACTGATTTTCCTTTGTCGGGAGGTGATGTTTAAGTAATGCAGGAATTGCACCGGGAATTTAGCTGATGCAGGGTGATAAATCCTGCGGAGTTTTTTTATAACCATTTTTCATAAAGCAACCTGGTAACCATGTACTCTTCGCGTTCCAGGAAACGCCGCATGGGGGTGTTGTTTATGAGTGTAAAACGGATGATGCGCTTTATTCCTTTAGCTATAAAATGCTGCTCTAATTGATCATTCAGTTTGTGGTATATACCATGGCTTCGGAACTCCTTTGCTACGTAGCCATCTGATATGTAAAGTTCTTTGCCTTCATGTATCTCAATCCGGCTATCATCCTGCTCATCTAAATAGCCAAAGATAAAACCTGCGGGAACTTTATCAACATAAGCCATAAGGAAAAGCCCCTCACATTCATCCTGCATCTTTGTTATGTGGCGCATGTAACCGGCTTCAATATCAACCCATTCGGCGGTTTTATTAAATAATACCTGCTCATGCAAATGCAACTTATGCATCATGCCGGATATAACTTCATAATGATCAGTGATCTTTACAGGTATAATCTCAGGGGATATTTTCATGATAGCTCAAAAGTAAGGAACGTTGACAAAATAAATGCTACTATATTGCGAAGTTATTTTGTCATCATTCCTATATATTAAAAATTTAAAAAGGAGATGTGTTTTTCTCTTTTAGTATCTTAGCGGGTGCAATAATTTATTATAAAGCATGCAGGTACAATTATTTATTCCCTGTTTTGTGGACCAGCTATACCCGGAAACGGGAATGAATATGGTGAAGGTTCTTGAAAAACTGGGATGCAAGGTTACATATAATTCACACCAGACCTGCTGCGGACAGCCTGCATTTAATGCCGGATACCGGGATGAAGCCAAATCTGTTGCCACTAAGTTTTTGCATGACTTTAAGGATAATACCTACATAGTAGGTCCCAGCGGTTCATGTGCCGGGTATGTGCGTAACTATTATGATAAACTATTTAACAACAGTTCTGACCATAACCTGAGCAACCAGGTGCGTGGTAATATGTATGAATTCACTGAATTTCTTACCAAGGTGCTGAAAGTGGAAGATATTGGCGCCACGCTAAACGGCAAAGCTACCTACCACGATGCCTGCGGTGCACTGCGTGAGTGCGGCATAAAGGAAGGTCCCCGCGCTCTGCTGAAAAATGTAAAAGGGCTGGAACTGGTAGAAATGAAGGAATGTGAAACCTGTTGTGGTTTCGGGGGTACGTTCGCTATAAAATTTGAGGCCATCTCTTTAGGTATGGCGCAAGTGAAGGTGAAAAGCGCATTAGACACCGGAGCGCAATACATGATCACCACCGATGTATCGTGCATGATGCACATACAGGGCTATATCAATGAAAACAACTTCCCGATACAAACGATGCATATAGCTGATGTACTGGCAAGCGGGTGGTGAAATAAATTCCAAATAACAAACTCCAAATAACAAGAGAATAAATGGCCGAATTAATTAATCAATATAACGAAGACAGTATAAAATCGCTGGACTGGCGGGAACATATACGCCTGCGCCCGGGTATGTATATCGGTAAGCTGGGCGATGGCAGCAGTGTGGATGATGGTATCTATGTGCTGGTAAAAGAGGTAATGGACAACTGCATTGACGAATATACCATGGGCTTTGGCAAGCGCGTAGAGCTTACCATTGCCGACGGAGGTGTTACCATACGCGATTATGGCCGGGGCATACCGCTGGGTAAGGTTGTTGACGTAGTGAGCAAGATAAATACCGGCGCCAAGTATGACAGCAAGGCCTTCCAGAAATCTGTAGGGCTGAATGGTGTGGGTACAAAAGCAGTGAACGCACTAAGCAAATACTTTAAGGTAGCCGCTTTCCGTGACGGGCGCATGAAGGTTGCAGAATTTGAAAGAGGCGTATTGCTCAAAGAACATAAAGAAGCAGCCACAACCGAAACGAATGGTACGCTTGTAGTATTCAGGCCTGATGAAACAGTATTTCGTAATTACCACTTCCTGCACGAATATTTAGAGAACCAGGTATGGAATTACTGCTTTCTTAATGCAGGCTTACTGATCCATTTTAACGGCAGGAACTATGTATCAAAAAATGGCCTGCTGGACTTGCTGACACGTAAGACCAACCCGGAGAATCTGCGCTACCCTATCATTCACCTGAAAGGAGAAGACATAGAAGTAGCCATTACCCATACCGGAGATTATGGCGAGGATATTTACTCTTTCGTGAACGGCCAGCATACCACGCAGGGCGGCACGCACATGGGAGCTTTCCGTGAGGCATTTGTAAAGACCATACGCGATTTTTATAAGAAGGATTACGACTCCTCTGATGTGCGCCAGAGTATATGCGCGGCAGTATCTGTAAGGGTACAGGAGCCTGTGTTTGAATCACAGACTAAGACCAAGCTGGGATCCCAGTATGTTTGGGAAGGCGGACCTTCGATGAAGGCGTTCATAGGCGACTTCCTGAACAAAGAACTTGACAACTACCTGCACAAAAACCCCAGTGTAGCCGAAGCCCTGAAAAAACGTATAGAGCAGAGCGAGCGTGAACGCAAAGAACTATCCGGCATACGCAAGCTGGCCAATGAACGAGCCAAGAAAGCAAACCTGCATAATAAGAAGCTGCGCGACTGCCGTATTCACCTCAACGATGAACCACCAAACAAAGGCCGTGATGAATACAACCAGAAGCAGCTTGAGTCAACCATTTTTATCACCGAGGGAGACTCAGCAAGCGGGTCTATAACCAAAAGCCGGAATGTAGAAACACAAGCCGTATTCAGCCTGCGGGGCAAGCCGCTCAACTGCTATGGGCTTACCAAAAAAGTGGTGTATGAGAACGAAGAATTTAACCTGCTGCAACACGCGCTGAATATAGAAGAAGGACTGGAGGGGCTGCGTTACAACAATATAGTGATCGCTACAGATGCTGACGTGGATGGTATGCACATACGCCTGCTGATCATGACCTTCTTCCTGCAGTTCTTTCCTGACCTGGTGCGGGGCAACCATATTCATATTTTACAGACCCCTCTGTTTCGTGTGAGGAACAAACAAAAAACCATATACTGCTACAGTGATGAAGAACGCCAAAAAGCGATAGCCGAAATAGGCTCAAAAGCGGAGATAACACGCTTTAAAGGGCTTGGCGAAATATCGCCGGAAGAATTTGCGCAATTCATTGGCGATGACATACGCAAAGACCCTGTGCTGCTTACCCAGGATGCGCAGATACAAAAGCTGCTGGAATACTACATGGGCAAGAATACACCCGACAGGCAGGTATTTATCATTAATAATCTAAGAATAGAGAAAGACTTAGCTGAGGAACTGGGCGTGGAAGTAGGGTAAATGGAGGTAACTGGTTAAAAGGTTAATTGGGTAATAAGTACCTCCCCCTTTTAACCTTTTAACTAATTAACCTTCCTTACCCCCTCAAAATCCCGCTCCTATCCCAAACTCTGCGTATTCAGCATCTGTTAAGTGGGTAGTGAGGATGGCGGATAAAAATAGTTCCTTAACAATACCCTCTTCATGTTGAATGATGTAGTAATTCACACCTATCTTTTCGTTTAAAGGATCGTTCCCATACTTGAGATAAGTTAGCCTGTAATAATAACCAACCTGGGTTACAAGGCCAATATTGCCGAGCAAAAATTCGTTACCGGCAAAAAAAGTACCATCCCAGGCATGACCCATTTCATGCCCATAATTAATGCCATAAGTTTTAAGGAAATCATAAGTAGATGAATGATAGGCATAATCAACCCCTGCAAAAAATTTATTCATTCCCCACCACCTTTTGCTTGCATACCCGGATACTATGTAGTTAGGCAGTTCAGGGTTACCTTTTGCATTAGCCTCAGTATAGCCTACGCCCAGCCTCATTTCTGCCAGCCAGCGGTTATTGAGCTTCTGGATATCCCTAATAACTGGTTTTGGGCGGGAATTTACCGGGAAATACTGTACTCCAATGTGCGTACCAACCATATTCACACCGAGGTTTGGCCTATGATAATTAGCATTGGATATATGTATAAAATTAGCGCCAAACTGCAGCCGCCAATGGCGATCAATATTATAAGACAGGTCTGTCATGAAAATAGCGAAGTCATTCAGGTTAGATCCGATAGCGGTGTTTATTGTGTCAACCGGAAATACCTGTTGATATTTCCTGGTAACATAACCAAGACCATCACCTATCCGAAGAGTCCATTCAAGGTTTCTGTTTCTGATAATTGGGAAACGGAGATTAGGATAAATGCTCAGGCAACGCCCGAATACATTATCGTTACCATAATCAGTGTAAGTAATACCTATACCTATTAATGGAAAATGACGCTGCTGCTGCCAGCTTTTTTTTCCATAGGTCTGCCTTACAAAATTCAAGTCTAAAGCAGATGATAATGCAGGAATTGGCGCTGTAAATTTGGGCGTATGTTTAAATACCTTACCGGCTATAAAATTTGTTTCCACCCCATAGCCCTGCAATGGGTTATCGGTCTGCGCATGTAGCCGGTTTGCAAGCAGAAGTAATAATATGACAGTGAATATTCTGATAAAACAAAAATAGCATCAATTTACTTAAAAATGGCCTGTATATTTTATAAATACACTTAAAACTACCTGATGGTGCGTGATTCATTAGGCCATCAGGGCGTGAAGGAAGATCACTACATTTTTCATAGCCGCAGGCAGCAAGATCACACTGCCATTTAAAGCTCCAGCAAATGGCCCTTATTATTTTGTATTTATGCCTCATCCTGAAATAAGTTAATAGGTTAATTGGGTAACAAGTTAATTAGGTTCCCTTTTAACCCTTTAACTAATTATCCCCTTCAGAATCCCGCACCAATTCCGAATTCTGAATATTCAGCTACGATACCATGAGTGAGCAGCATAGCTGATAAGAACACTTCTTTTACAGGCCCGTTTGGTTTCTTAATGATATAATAATTGCTCCCGATCTTCTCATAAACAGGCTCAAACTTCAGGAATGTTTGATGATAATAAACTCCCACTTGCGTAACAATGCCAAGGTTGCCGATCATAAATTCATTACCGGCAAAAAAAGCTCCATCCCATGAATGTGACATTTCATGCCCGTAATCAACACCATAATTTTTGAGGAAGGCATAAACATCATTATGATAGGCGTAATCAGCGCCTATAAAAAGCTTATTCCTGCCATGCCAATGCCTGCCTGCATATACTGAGGTTATGTAAGTTGGTAATATCGGGTTGCCTTTAGCGCGGGCTTCTTTATAAGATATACCCTCCCTGATATCTGCCACCCAGTAATGCTTAAGTTTCGGCAACTCCCTGATAATACATTTTGGCTTACAGGTTACCGGATAGTACTGCACCCCAATATGCGTACCCCACATATTTACACCAAGGTTTGGCTGGTGGTAATCGCTATTGGAAATATGAGTGAAATTGGCGCCAAACTGTAACTGCCAGTGCCGGTCAATATGGAAACGGAGATCCATCATGAAAATGGCAAAATCATTTATGTGAGTACCTATAGCAGTATTTATTGTATCAACAGGAGCAGTGGCCTGGTATTTACGGGTAACATAGCCAACCCCATCCCCAAAACGAAACGTCCATTCCAGTTTTTCATTGCGGTAAATGTGTATCTGCAAGTTGGGATAAATACCTACGCAATTCCCGAAAACCTGGTTATTTCCATAATCGGTATAAGTAACGCCGAGGCCAATTTGGGGGAAGTTGCACCTTTGGTGCCATTCTCTTTTACCATAAGTCTGCCATACAAAATTCACATCCAATGCAGTTGACAAAGGGGGAATTGGAGCGGTAAACTTAACGGAGTGTTTTATAACCTTGCCCGCAAGGAAATTTGCCTCAACCCCAAATCCGGGAGAAAATCTTTCATCCTGGGCATATAGCTTGCTGACTGACAGCAAACAAAATAAAAGGAACGATAACAAAATAACTTCCGCAACCTGACTTGTTCTTTTACTATTTTTTTTACGTTGCATCCCGATAGCTATCGGGATTAAATATAGCTTAATATTCGTCCTGACGATTGTTGGGACGTCTTGAAAAAATGAAAAATAACTGCGCCATCCTGCTGAACTTATTTTGTCAACGTTCCTAAGTATATATAGCCTTGAAAAATTGTAAACCATAACCGAATAAGGCAAATATAATGAAAAACCACAAGCCATGGTCCCTGCCTCCAAATCTATTCAACAGCCTTGGCTGATAATGGTTACCTTTATTCAATTATGATCCGGTTTTTCGGAATATTACTCAATAGAAAACGTTTAATTTAAAACAACATTAAAAAGCAACAATGAAAGCTACACTGAAAACAAATAAGGGTGATATAGTCATTGATCTTTTCGATAAGGGAACGCCCAATACTGTTGCCAATTTCGTTAAGCTCGCCAGGTCCGGATTTTACGATGGGGTTAAATTTCATAGGGTTATCAAAGGCTTTATGATACAGGGAGGAGACCCGCTGACTAAGGAAGATTCAAAAATGTCTTCCTGGGGAACAGGTGGCCCGGGCTATAAATTTGACGATGAAATTACAGCGGCCAACAGTAATGGCGAAGGCACTATTTCTATGGCTAATGCCGGCAGGAATACAAACGGAAGCCAGTTTTTCATTAACCTCCGTGATAATCATTTCCTTAATCCAAAACATACTGTATTTGGCCAGGTGACCTCAGGTATGGAAGTTGCCAGAATTATAGAAGCTACACCTACCGGCCCCGGCGACCGCCCGCTGGAGCATGTGGTTATCAATAGTATTGTGGTTGAGGAATAAATTTAATAAGGATTCCTTTAGAAACCGCAACAATAGCGGCTTTTGTATTTTAGCAAGCGAGACGTTTGCAAATGTGAGGACGAAGTGAGACACTTCGACCAGACGAATTTCCTTCCCAACATTCTATGCAATAAAAACGAAAACCATTAGCCGTGGCTAATGGTTTTCGTTTTTGCAATTATATAAAATCATTTCTCTATCACATACACATCTTCGTTATCATGCTTCATACGAAAATTTTCGCGGGCATAAGTTTCCAGTTTGTTCGGATTAGTGAGCAGACCATGCCGCTCAGCGTTCATGCGGGCTATTTCGTTATTCAGATAAGCAATGTTATCTTTTACTCCGTTCAGTTCTTTTTGACGCTGCTGCAGTGTCATCCAATCATTCTGATCAAAATATACTACCCATGCTACAAATGCAACTCCTGTAACCAAATATTTATTCGTAATCACTTTTATGAACCGTTTCATACCTGAAAATTACAAAAAATCAACAATTTGCCCTATTTCACTTATCAACATATCCACAGGCTTCATTAAGTCTGTATCTATTTCCCAAACTTTAACGCCTTACCCGGATAGTAAGCATTTCCTTCCAGTTCTTCTTCTATCCTTAATAGCTGGTTGTACTTAGCCATACGGTCGCTGCGGCTTGCTGACCCTGTTTTTATCTGCCCGCAACTAAGGGCTACCGCAAGATCTGCTATGGAGGAGTCCTCAGTTTCACCGCTACGGTGGCTCATTACAGTATTGTAGCCATTGTGCTGTGCCATTGTTACTGCGTCTATCGTTTCACTCAGGGTACCTATCTGGTTTACTTTCACCAGTAGGCTGTTGGCAATATGCTCTGTAATACCTTTCCCCAAGCGTGTTACATTAGTAACAAACAGGTCATCGCCTACTAACTGCACTTTATCTCCAAGGGCTTCTGTAAGTTTTTTCCAGCCTTTCCAGTCGTCTTCAGCCATTCCGTCTTCCACACTAATGATGGGGTATTTTTTACACCATTTCACCCAGTATTCTACCAGTTCATCGCTACTCAGTTTTTTCCCGTCGCTCTTATGGAAGATGTATTTTTTATCCTTGTCGTTATATAGCTCACTGTTAGCTGCATCTATAGCTATACTCACCTGCACACCTGGTTTGTATCCCGCTTTTTCTATTGCCTTCAACACTGTTTCAATAGCTTCTTCATTGCTCTGCAAATTCGGTGCGAAACCACCTTCATCACCAACATTGGTGCTGTAACCTTTTTCTTTTAGCACTGTTTTCAGCGTATGGAATATTTCCACGCCCCAACGCAACCCTTCACTAAAACTACCTGCACCTATGGGCATCACCATAAATTCCTGGAAGTCTATTTTATTATCAGCATGTGCGCCTCCGTTGAGTATGTTCATCATTGGCACCGGCAATGTACGGGCATTAGGCCCGCCTATATAACGGTATAACGGCAGCCCAACAGTTTGCGCCGCGGCCTTGGCTGCAGCCATGCTCACTGCAAGTATGGCGTTAGCTCCCAACTTGCTTTTATTAGGCGTACCATCTATATCTATCATTGTCTTATCAATGCCCCGCTGATCTGTAATATCCCAGCCATACAAATCCTCAGCTATGATGTCGTTCACATTGCTTACCGCTTTAAGCACACCCTTGCCCATGTATTTTTTCTTATCTCCATCTCTCAGTTCCACAGCCTCGTGCTTGCCGGTGCTTGCACCGCTTGGTACAGCAGCGCGGCCTAATGCACCCTCGCTTGTGTGTATATCAACTTCTATTGTAGGATTGCCGCGGCTATCCAATATCTGGCGGGCAATGATGTCTGTAATGAAACCCATAGCTTAATTTTTTTTGATTTGCAGAGCAAAAATATATCTTATTGCTCAAATTGAAGAGTCACATAAGCTGATCTTTATCATTTAATGCCAATTGGGCTTTAAAATTACACCCAACATTTTCGGCAGCCATCCTAATATTCTTATTTCCACGACCTAAAGTCGTGGCTATTTTTCTACATTCCAGAACAAAGTGTATTAATGTCCAATTAGTATAATGGAAGTTTTGACACTTCCTGATAATAAAAATGACCCCGTATATATACGGGGTCATTTTTGCAAATATATTAATGATCGCTGCTTACCTCGTAATAGTAATTTTCGCAGTGTACCTTCCATTCGCAGTAATAGCAGACAAGAAATATAAACCCGAAGGTTGGTCAAGTTTTATATCAGTTGGTTTGTTGGTTGATATAGTTAATTCTTTCACTTTCCCGCCAACGATATTGGTAACGGTAACAACCACGTCTTCCGTAATGCCAGATGACAGGTTCAATGTAAATTCACCCTGGTTAGGGTTAGGATATACATTTAAAGCAGCATTTGTATTACCTATCGGGTTTACACCGGCAGCAGCAAGGGAAATAACAAAGATGCTGTCAACAGTGCCACAGGAATTGGTATAACTGTATGTAATAGTATCCCTACCGCTATTAACAACAACAAAAGAACCAACGGAAGCGATCACTGCCGAATCTGTACCGCTATAAAGCAGAGCGTTGAAATAGCTCACAAATTCACCCATGTGGTTATTGCTGGCAGTGAACGTGCCTCCCACAGGGAGACCATAAAAGAAATAATTCCCGCCAAGTCCAACTATATTCGGCCCGACAAGTTTTAATATCGGAAGATGGTTAACAAAAATAATTTTTCTAACTTGTGAAGTGCCAAATGCATTGTGCACACGATAATAGAACGTATCCAACCCTGTTGTTACTCCGGTAACAACACCCGCGCCTGTAACTGATGCTTTGTTATTACTTGCGCTCCATACGCCGCCGGCAACATTATCTGATAAGGTTATTGATGCTCCTATACATACTGAGTCAGCACCGGTAATAGTACCGGCGGATGGAGGAACACCAACATTCAATGCCAGTATTGCACTGGTTGTACCGCAAATATTAGTAACTGTATAGGTTATTGTAGTAGTGCCTGTACCAATACCTGTAACAATCCCTGACACGCTGCCAACTGTTGCGACAGCAGTATTAGCGCAGCTCCACATACCACCTGTCGCGCTATCACTCAATGCCAGCGTTGCTCCTATACCTACACTGTCGCCGCCGGTAATCAATGATGCAGGCATGGATACAGTAACAGTATAAGTTGCGATGCTTGCGCCGCAGGCGTTAGACAAATAGTAAGATATAACAGCAGTGCCTATTGAAGCACCTGTAACGTTACCTGACGGATCAACATTTGCCGCACTGGAACTGCTTAACCAAATGCCTCCTCCGACAGTTTCCGCTAAAGTAATCATTGACCCGCGGCATATAATTGCCGGGCCTGAAATCACACCATGGTTCAGTAAAGTTTCCACCAGTACAGTAGTAGTTGCAGTGACTGTATTACATGCGTTTGTGAAAGTGTAGGTGATATTTACTGAACCACCTGCAACACCGGTTACAATACCGGCAGATGAAACATTCGCAGATGAATTGCTTGTGCTCCATACCCCAATGCCAGTAACATTAGCATCGGAGAGGTTTATTGAAGCGCCTACGCATGTAGCTGAAGGGCCGGTTATAGACAATGGAATTGCAGTAATATCTACCCGTACTACCCTGCTTGTAGTATTATTGCCGCAAGCATTGGTGTACTTGTATTTGATTGTATCATAACCCTGGGCAGCGCCGGTAACAACTCCTGAAGCGCTGACAGTAGCTATTGTCGTAGTACTGCTGCTCCATACGCCACCGGTAACATTATCTGATAAAGGAATAGATGACCCCAGGCATACTATTGACGGGCCTGATATTATACCTGCCCAAGGTTGCGGGATCACGGTAAGTTTACCTTTAGTTGAAGTATCCGCTCCCGTTGTATTAGTAACAATAGCCCTGTACCAATGGCCATTGAGAGAAGTATCAGCGATAATTTTTAGTGTATCCGTATGGCTGCCTGAATATTGCAGTGTGTCTGTAAGCGTTGACCATGTAGTGCCATCAGTTGACATCTGCCATTTGTAGGTCATAGGTAAAGTACCAGGGGTATCAGTAGCGGCTACTGTGAATGTTGCCAGAATCCCTGTACAAACCGTAGTATCATGTGGATTTTTATGGATTGTGGGCAATGCCGCTTTGGCGCCAACCGAGAATAAAACGAAGCAGAAAGCCAACAGGCCCGATAAGTAAAAACCTTTTTTCATCTGAATATTTTTTGTTTTTTAATTGCCAGATGGAACTCCCATCGGCTTCATTACTTGTTCAACAATAGTCCCGCACGTGCGGGATCATTACGTCTGTTTGCTATCCCGATAGCTATCGGGACAACTTTAGCATTGTCGTTTCATATTAAATTTTTTTTTATTAACAAGTTTTTGAAAAAATATAATCATTGAGCCAGGTAGAAAGATACCAAGGTACGAATGAAAATATTTTATTCTAAAAACCTATAAAGGAACAAACTTAATCAATTCAAACTAATTTTCACAAATTACGAATATGAATTTGCATATAATTTATTTAGTTATACAAAATTATTTTTGATTAAATTTTTTCGTTCCATTCATCAGGTTTATTTTCTTATCACCTATTCCTTTCATATAGACGTGTTTTTGAGACTCAATCTTGGGTAACACTAATATTATATTGTGCATAACGGAGAATACAGCTCTGTAACATAAATTTTAAAAAGAGTGAATTAACCGTTTTGAACCATAATCATTATACTTTCTTAACCGAATTTGTAACTTAGACGGCTCAAATCTGAAAACACAATGGCACAATTGATAAGGAAGGAAGATGCGCTGGAGTATCATGAGAAAGGAAGGCCGGGAAAGATAGAAGTTGTTCCTACCAAAGAAACAAAGACCCAACGAGACCTTGGATTAGCCTATTCACCGGGTGTAGCCTACCCTTGTATGGATATACATGCAAACCCAGAGGACGTGTATCGTTATACGGCCAAAGGCAACCTGGTAGCAGTGATCAGTAATGGAACGGCAGTGCTG
This sequence comes from Chitinophagales bacterium, assembly GCA_044448445.1. Taxonomy (GTDB): domain Bacteria; phylum Bacteroidota; class Bacteroidia; order Chitinophagales; family Chitinophagaceae; genus Nemorincola. Next base: position 2,544 of record JBIOGX010000015.1, on the reverse strand, counting down.
GGACTGGGCGATATAGGCCCTGAAGCATCAAAACCGGTAATGGAGGGGAAAGGACTGTTGTTCAAGATATATGCCGATATAGATGTGTTTGATATAGAACTGAATGTAAGGGAGATAGATGATTTTGTAAAAGTAGTAAAAGCCCTCGAGCCTACTTTTGGCGGAATAAACCTTGAGGATATAAAAGCCCCGGAATGTTTCGAGATAGAAACAAGGCTGAAAAAAGAACTGAGCATACCCATTATGCATGACGACCAGCATGGTACAGCCATCATTAGCGGTGCAGCGCTGCTCAATGCTCTGGATGTGGTTGGCAAGAAGATAAATAAAGTAAAGTTCGTGATTAGCGGCGCGGGAGCATCCGCTATTTCCTGTTGCAAAATATACCTGGCACTTGGGGCAAATGTGGAGAACATGTATATGTTTGACAGTAAGGGGCTGATCGTGAAAAGCAGAACAGACCTTGAGGGTTATAAGATGCAGTTTGCCAAGGACGTAAAACCAATGGACCTGCAAGAAGCGATGAAAGGAGCAGATGTATTTATTGGCTTGTCGAAAGGGAATGTTGTATCGCAGGATATGGTGCGGGGCATGGCAAAGAAGCCTATCGTGTTCGCATTGGCGAACCCCGACCCGGAGATCACTTATGATGACGCAATGGCTGCACGCCCCGATGTAATCATGGCCACCGGCCGCAGTGACTACCCCAACCAGGTAAATAATGTGCTTGGGTTTCCCTACATTTTCAGGGGTGCGCTGGATGTGCGCGCAGGCAGCATTAATGAAGAAATGAAACTGGCGGCAGTAAAAGCCCTTGCCGCGCTCGCCAAGGAACCCGTGCCGGATATTGTGAATGTAGCTTATAATGACATAAGCCTGCAATACGGGCCGACTTATATTATTCCCAAGCCAATGGACCCAAGGTTGCTGGTAAAAGTGTCAACGGCAGTTGCAAGGGCGGCTATGGATAGCGGCGTGGCCAAAAAGCCAATCACCGACTGGAATGCTTACGAAAACGAACTATACCGCCGTTTAGGTTCTGACGACAACCTGTTGAAATATATCATCAACAAAGCAAAACAAAATCCGAAGCGGGTAGTATTTGCCGAGGCTGAGAATATTAAGATACTTAAAGCCGCACAGATTGCCCGTGACGAAGGCATAGCTATTCCGATATTGTTGGGCAATGAAGAAAAAATACGCTCGATGATTGAGGAGAACAGCCTGCACCTCGCTAATGAGGTAATCATTGACCCGAAGAGCGATAGTGCTGAAAAGAAACGCAATGATTATGGCGAAGCATTTTTCCAAATGCGCCAGCGCCGCGGTTTTAATCTGTATGAAGCGAAGAAAGTAATGCGTGAGCGTACCTACTATGGCTGTATGATGGTGAATAGCGGGGAGGCTGATGCTATGATCTCCGGCCTGACCCGCAAATATCCCGACACTATCCGCCCTGCATTAGAGATAATAGGTATTGAAGAAGGGGTGAAGCGCGTAGCAGGCATGTATATTATGCTCACTAAAAAAGGCCCGTTGTTCTTTGCCGATACGACACTTAATTTTAATCCTACTGAAGACGAGCTGATAGATATAACCCTGCTCACCGCGGATGTGGTCAGCAGTTTTAATATAAAGCCGCGTATAGCCATGCTGTCTTATTCCAACTTCGGGAGCAGCCTGTCGCCGGAGGCGACATTAGTGCGCAATGCGGTAGCGCGTATCAAAGAGATGAACCCAAGCCTGGTAATAGATGGAGAAGTACAGGCCGGGGTTGCATTTAATAAAGATCTGCTGAAAGAAAATTACCCCTTCTCCGATCTCGTGAATGAAACACCCAATGTGCTGATATTCCCTAACCTTGCCGCAGGCAATATTGCTTACCACTTGCTACAGGAACTGGGAGGCGCTGAGGCTGTTGGCCCCATATTATTAGGATTGCGGAAACCAGTTTATGTTTTGCAGTTAGGTAGTACGGTACGCCAGATCGTGAATATGATCGCTTTGTCTGTAATAGAAGCGCAGGTGAACGGGCAGTGATTTTTGGAATTGGGAATTTGTTATTTGGAATTGGGATTGGTTTGTGATAGAGTTATGAAATTTCGGCAATTACAATCTTGTTCATCATGAATTGTTACTTTCAATTCTTATTCCCAATACCTAATTTCAAATTCTCCAATATTCAATGGAATAATTACTTTTCGTATCTTTGGTAAGCAAGAAAAATGGAAAACGTTATAAAAACAAGCGGGAATAAATCAATTGAAATTCAATTGGGGGTGCTTATCTTCCAGGAAGGAGATAGCTATCTGGCATATTGCCCTGCTTTGGAATTATCAACTTATGGCGATAGTATCAATGATGCAAAAGAAGCGTTTGAAGATCTGATCACATCATATGCCGAAGATTGCCAAAAAATGGGAACACTTGAAAAAGACCTCGCCGCTCACGGCTGGGTGATGCAACCCGCATCAGGTATGGTGCAACCTCCTAAAGAATTTGATATAGATATTCCCGCCGGCATGCTTAGGAAATCGTATAATG
>JBIOGX010000014.1:0-17483 GCA_044448445.1 Chitinophagales bacterium | reverse complement strand
TGATATATCTTATTATTATTTATAAATAATCGCCTATAAAGCACTTTGGAATTTGGTTTCGGATAGATTTATGAACTCATCCCTCCCATGATTTTCTTTACCCATGCTTTAAAACGGAAGCTGAGCAGGCACATTACCGGTACTACAATAAGTGTAAGGAAGGTTGCAAAGCCCAGGCCATAGATCATAGTCCATGCCAGCGGCGCCCAAAATGCGTTGTTATCCCCACCAAAGTACAAGTGCGGATTACCTGTGCTTAGGAGGGATGCAAAATCCACGTTCATACCTACAGCTAATGGCACAAGACCCAGTATAGCAGCTGTCGCCGTAAGCAATACCGGCGTCATACGGGTGCGCCCTGATTCGATAATGGCGTCATAAGTGTTCATGCCTTGCTGCAGCATCAGGTCCATAAACTCTACAAGCAATATACCATTCCTGACGACAATACCGGCCAGCGCAACAATACCGATACCGCTCATAACCAAAGCAAAAGTATTGCCAAATATTGCATAACCGAGAAATACACCTGTGATACTAAACAATACTTCGCTCATAATGATCAGGGTTCTGCTAAATGAGTTGAACTGTAACACAAGAATCATAAATATCAACCCGATAGAGATCAACATTGCCCTGCCAAGGAATGAACCGGTTTCTTTCTGGTCTTCCTGCTCGCCGGCCATTTTTATGGTAATACCTGCGGGTGCATGGAATTGGTCTATTTCACTTTGTACCGCTTTTACCACATCGTTACCATTATTCTTAAACGCAGTAAGCAGATTTGACGATAGTGTGATAATACGTTTCTGATCCTTGCGTTTGATACCACCATAAGTATTGGTATATTGTATATTGGCAAAAGAGCTTACAGGCACCTGCCGTATCATACCGCCCATGCCCATATCGCGGTACAGGATAGGCATATTCCGCAATGCGTCAACATCTTTTCTTTGATCCCTCATCAGTCTCAGATTGATGGGATAATCATCATTGACATCACGGAAGCGTGATATTTCTGTTCCGAAGATAGCAGTACGTAAATTGTAAGCTACTGTAGAGGTAGTGATACCTTCATGATCCATACGATCCCGGTCAAGATCGAATACAATTTCAGGTTTGTTTGCCTGGAAATCGCTGCGAAGCTTTTCTACTCCCGCTACTTGTTTCTCATCGAGGTATTTTTTCAGCCGCTCAGAAGTACTGATTAATGAGTCCAAATTATCACCGGTTATTTCAATAGATATGGGCTTTTGTGTAGGTGGGCCTCCTCCTTCTTTGTCAACAGTTATTTCCGCCCCAGGCACATTTTTCACTACTCCTCTTATTTTATTAAGGCAGTCCCACGTAGATGCGCCATGACGCTCAGGATACCCTACAAACGCAACAGTTATCCTACCTTTATTCGGAAAATCGCCTATCTCTCCGCTGCGCGGGTCCACGGCATTAACGGTTACGTTAGAGATAATAGATTGCACCACAGGATTTGTTTTTCCGGTAGCAGGATCAATATCCAACACCTTATTTACCCTACCTTCAAGGTCCTTCATTACCTCGTTGGTATAAGCCTGGTCTGTGCCTACAGGCAGATTCAGGTAAACATAAGCGAAGTTGGGGTCAGCAGAAGGAAAAAGTGTGAAAGGTACATGGCGCATATTATAAGCGATAGGTGCAATAACAAACAAGATAATTGTTATTAACATTACAATTCCGGGATGTTTCAATGAGCGCTTTAACCATCTTGTGTACCAATCCCTGAAAGCAGGCCAGGCTTTATTTTGAAATGCATATATCCATTTTGAGAACACAAATTTTTCAAGAAGTATGAATACATAAATGAACATAACAAAATTACCTGCGGCCCATGTCCTTGCGAGGTAAAACAATAAAGCGATGGCGCCGAAAATGATGAGCAGCACTTTATCTCTTTTGTTGAAACGTGGCCTGTTTGCTTTATCGCCAAGATCGGGGTGCGGCTTCATAAAGCTAACCGCAAACACAGGGTTAATGATATAAGCAACCAGCAACGAGGCGACAAGCGTAATAATAAGCGTGATGGGCAGGAAGAACATGAACTTACCAATAATGCTGTTCCAAAAAGCTAAGGGCACAAAAGGCATTAAGGTAGTAGCAGTTCCTGACAGCACTGGCAGGAACACTTCTCCTGTGGCTATTTTTGCAGCTTTGGCAATGGGCATTTTGCCATTATCAAAGATGCGGTGTGTGTTCTCTATCACCACTATAGCATCATCAACTACAATACCGAGCGCCAGCAGGAAGGAGAACAGCACAATCATGTTCAACGTAAAACCGAATCCGGGCATTACCAGGAATGCCAGCGCACACGATAAGGGCACAGACATTGCTACGAACAATGCATTGGTAACACCCATAAAGAACATGAGTATAATAGTGACCAGTATAAACCCGATAATAATAGTATTGATCAGGTCATGCAGGGTATCTCTTGTATTTTGGGACTGGTCGCCGGTTACAACAACTTTCAGATCGGCAAGTAATCCGTCTTTTTTCATTTTGGCAATAAGGTCCGTTACATGGTCTGATGCGTCAATAAGATTCTTACCTTTTGCCTTGATTACATTTAGTGTAATAACATTGTTCCCTTCGAGCCGTGCAAAGCTTTTTTGTTCCGCAAAGTTATCAGCGACTTCGGCTATATCTTTCAGGTAAATAGCCTTGCCCTGCTGGTTGCGGATAATTGTATTGGCTATCTGGTCCGCATTCTTGAAGTCATTGTGTATATTCAATACCCTTTTCTGGTTATTCATGGATATTTCACCTGCAGATGCGGAAACATTCTCTGAAGAAACAATATTTTGTATATCGCCGAACGTAAGACCTGAAGCCTGCATTTTATAGAGATCAACATTTATTTGTATCTCTCTTTCAGGTCCGCCTACCATGTCCACACGCTTTACTTCCCTGATGGCTTCTATATTGTCTTTTACCTTGTCTGCATATTTTTTAAGGCGGTTAAGATCATAGTTACCGGAAATATTTACAGACAATATGGGAAATTCGGAAAGGTCAATGTCTTTTATTTCCGGCTGATAAGGCAGGTTTTTAGGGAGGTCCTGTTTTGCTTTGTCCACGCCGTCTTTTACATCCTGCTTCGCCTTATCAACCTCCACATCAGGGTTAAACTCTACAATTACTATAGAATAATCCTGGAACGAATTGCTGGTAACCTTCTTAACTCCCGTGAGGTTCTTTACCTGTTTTTCGATTTGCTTGGTAACGAGGTTCTCCATATTTTCCGGTGATGTACCGGGAAAAACGGTCTGCACTATGATCTGCGGAAATTTTATTTCCGGGAATTTTTCCTTTGGCAGGCTGTTATATGCCATAAGCCCCGCCAGGGTTATGATAACCGTCATTATATAGATAGCAGTGCGGTTATTAATCGCCCAGCTCGACGGTTTAAACTCTTTGAATGAATCCTTCATTTGAAAATCTTTTTATAATGTGCAAATATGCAAATTGGGAAATGTGCAAATTGTACACCCTGTTTATTAAGTTTATATAATTACTACCCTGCTAATGTCCACTTGCACATTTTTCATTTTCACACCTGCCTGCCTGCCGGCAGGTTTTCGCATTTCCCAATTTTCACATTATAATGATCGTTTTCCCGTTGTCCATTTCCTCAAACCCCTTTGTAATGACCTTGTCTCCGGCTTTTAACCCCGACAATATCTCCACCATCCCGTTAGCATTGCGGCCCGTGGTTACATACACCGCCTTCGACTTGTTGCCATCGGCTATATATAACATGGTGCCTTGTGATGTTTTTTGAATAACAGATACCGGCACAATGAGCGCATGCGGGTTTTCATAGTTCGATATTTTCATAATGCACGACATATTGGGATGCAGTTTGCTGTTATTCGCCAGGTGCACCTGTACAATAAAAGCGCGGGAAACCGGGTCAACGGCCTGTGATACATAACTCAATGTAGTTCTGATAGAATCATTAACATCAGGAAGTACAATTAATACCGGGTTACCCTGCTTAACTTTTCCAAGATAATTCTCACCAAGGCTGGCTTCGGCTTTAAGTTTATCGTAGCTTACCACACGGATACCGTTCATACCCGGTGAACACACTTCGCCTACCTTTATGTTAACCGCGTCAACTGTACCACTAATAGAGGATACTATACGCGACAGATCACGTTGCGCTTTGAGCGCCAATATTTGTTTTTGAACTCCTTCATAAGCCGCCCTGGAGGTCATTAACTGTACCTCGGTACCTATGTTTTGCGCCCACAGGTTTTGTTGTTTTTCATATACTGATTTTGTTAGCGTCAGTTGAGGGGTCATTGCCTCTATTTGCTGCTCTATGGCGGAAGCATCGAGAACTGCTAACACCTGCCCCTTGCTCACCTTCTGCCCGGCATGAACCGATATGCTTTTCACGATTCCAGGCATTTGTGATGTAGCAAGGATATTCTCATCACCCGCTATCTGCGACTGCACTTCCACATAAGCATTAAAATCAACCGGCTGTACTTCGGTAACGGACACAGGAATTACCTGTACAGAGTCCTTTTTGCCTGCTTCAAGTGCTTTTATCTTCAGGTCTATCTCCCCTCTTTGCTTTTTCAGTTTAGCAAGTTCTTCTGCCTTATCGGGGTTTGAACCGCATGATGCGAAAATCATTGCGGGTATCAATAAATAAACTAATTGTTTCATTCAGTATGTGTTTTTGTTTTAAGCCGTAAATTTTTTGTAACTACAATCCTAATTTCAAATTACCAATCTCAAATTCCATTACTTCAATAGCCCCAGCGCCTTTTTCAGATCTGCTTCCGCATTTATTACATCCAGCATCGCGCTGAAATAATTGGTTTGCGCGCGTAACAGGTCGGTCTGCGCCTGTGTTACTTCAAGATTGCTGCCTACACCTGCCTTATATTTTTTCTGTGCCAGGTCCAGCACATCATTGGCAAGCTCCATATTGCGTCTTTGGCTTTGCACCTGTAGTATCGCATTTTTCAATGTGGTACGTGATGTTGCAGCCTGGAAGTCAATGGTTTGCTTCATATTTTCAATACTGTTCTTACTCTTTTCAACGTTAAGTTTTGCTTCTGTAACCTGGTTGGCACGCATAAAGCCATTAAATATGGGTACGTTTAGCTGAAGCCCTACAATAGAATTGAATAAATAATTAGGACCAAAGAACAGGTCGTTAAAATAAGTAGTTGGGTAGTTATACCCCATTGCGCCAAATGCATTTAAGGAAGGATAGGCAGCATATTTGTAACGTTTGAGATTATACTCATTTAATTTAAGTGCTGTAGTTACTAAATTATATTCCGGTACACGATCATAGTGTTCTTCTTCATTAAGCAACGCTACGGTAGTTTGCTTGCGTGTTTCTAAAATGGTGTCCGTCAAAACAATTGGCGTATTAATGTCCATCCCTATCTGGTACTTAAGCAGTTGTTCCGATGTGGTAAGGAGGTTGCCAATACGAATACTGTCTGTGGCGAGATTATTTACCTGCACAGAAGTGCGCTCTACATCTATTTTTTCCGCAAAGCCGTTTTGCCGGGTAATGATCACATCGTGTTCAAGGCTTCTGGCGTAGCTTAAAGAACTCTTAATAATATCATACTGCCGATAGGCGATGACTAATGAATTATAGGCTTTGTAAACATTATAACGTATATTCTCTTCTGTTACCGCGCCATTAAGACGGGCGAAATCCATTAAAGTATTTCTTGCTTTTATTGCTATAAATACTCCGCCGTCAAAAATCACCTGTGAGCCACTGACGCTTGCAGAACCTCCATAGGGTAGTGTAAATGCGATTTTTTCTTTTGTGCCGGCTGGTAAGCCAAAATACTTACCATCAATTATTGACTGTTGTGGGTTCAAATAATCATCGAGCTCCACCTTGCCGTTTATGTGCGGGTAGGCAGCGGAAAGCACTTGCCCGATCTGCGCCTTCTGTATCAATACGTCAAGTTGTGTGTTTTTAATATTGTAGTTATGCTTTAACGCATAGTCCATGCAATCCTGCATGCTAAGCCTTGTAACATTCTGTGCATAGGCAACTGATGTAATAAAAATTATACTGACTAATGTGAAGTATATCCTTCTCATATCTTGGGTGCTTGCTTTAAATATTTTGCTTTGTATTTCTGGTACAATTTTTCTCCCTTGCTATTCATAATGCCATACAGGAAATGCTCCCCTATTTCTAATGCCACTGACATAAGGCTGTTGCGGTCGCTTACAAGCAGATTTGGTTGCAGAATGAGCAGCGAGGTTTCCAACCTGTACCGTGCAAGGAGGTCTGCATTAAGGTCTGAGCGGTAAAGACCTTCCTTCATTCCCTGCACTATGTTTTCCCTTATCATCACTACATCCCTTTCCTCCAGCATATTCCGGAAGGTTTTGTACGCCTCAGGGAAATACCGCTGCATCTCGAACATAGCCATGGGGTTTATGCGGTTGTTCATTGTGTCAAAAAAGGCCATCATACGCACCATGGCTTCTATAGCATTTTCCGCCCCTTTCAGGTTTGCTTCACAACATTCCGTTGCATTATTTTTATACCACATCACCGATTTATTCACCACCTCATCTTTGTTGGCAAAATGCTGGTATAAGGTTTTCTTTGAAATACCCGCCCGGCGCGCTATATCGTCCATAGTAATTGTTTTGAAACCATACTGGCTAAACAATTCTGCGGATGCACTAAGTATTTTTGTAAGTGGTTCCATTAATTATTAATTCGGGCGCAAAACTATGGAAACATTTTTTACAAAAAAAGTTTCCTGAGTATATTTATTCTTTATTTATGTATTTAGAACTGATACTCTATCTCAGATTTGATCTTTGGCAAAATTGTCAAATCTAACCTAAGGAATGAGTGATTTTTTTACCTTTACACCATGAGTTTCCTGAAAGATTTTAAGGCCTTTGCAATGAAAGGCTCGGTAATAGACCTCGCGGTAGGTGTTATTATAGGCGGCGCCTTTGGCAAGATCGTTACCGCCATGGTCGAAGACATCATCATGCCGGCAGTAGGTGTTATTACCGGAAAGGGGCAGATGTTTGTGGATAAATTTATAGTCCTCAAACCCGCTAAAGAAGGTGATATATATAAATCCCTCGATGAGGCTAAAAAGGCCGGAGCCAATATTTTCGCATACGGACACTTCATACAAACCATCTTTGATTTTCTCATTGTGGCATTCTTTATATTCCTCGTTATACAGCTAATGGCAAGGATGAGAAAGAAAGAAGATGCAGCCGAAAAGGCAAAAGTACCCGAACCATCATCCACCGATAAACTACTTACAGAGATTCGCGACAGGTTACCCCTGACCCCTAAAGGGGGACCAGATATGTAGCTTATCAAAATTTTCAGCTTTAAAGATTATTTTTGAGCTAAGATTATTTTAAAATCTAAGAGATCTTTACATAATAAGAAAAAGCCCTTTAGGGGTTTGGGGTTTAAATAACACTTACAAAACATGGGGAAGCCCCTTTAGGGGTTTGGGGTTTATGATACTTACACAACTTCGCGCATTAAAATCGCAAAACCAAAGCGGGTTTGCCGTTCTTGCCGACCCGGATAAGATTGCGCCTGCCGACATGCAATACCTCGCCCGGCTATGTAATGACGCAAAAGTTGATTACCTGTTCATAGGTGGCAGCCTGCTCATGGCGCACCAGATGGAATTGTGCATCCAGCGTTTTAAAACGGAAAGCGATATACCAGTAGTTCTTTTCCCCGGCAGCCCGGCACAGGTGACCCCTTATGCCGATGCACTTTTATATTTATCGCTCATATCCGGCCGCAATGCCGACCTGCTCATTGGGCAGCACGTAACCTCTGCGCCGCAGGTAAAGGCGAGCGGGCTCGAAGTGATCTCCACCGGCTACATGATCGTTGACGGTGGCGTGCAAACCACCGTTTCCTATATGAGCAATGCCCTGCCCATACCCGCCGACAAACCGGAAATAGCACTTTGCACCGCATGGGCAGGCGAAATGCAGGGCAAGCACATCATCTACCTCGATGCAGGCAGCGGCGCACGTAGGCCAGTATCCGAAGAAATGATACACAAAGTGAGCAACCATATAGAGATACCGCTAATAGTGGGCGGCGGTATCCTCACCCCCGAAAAAGCATATAAGAACTGCAAAGCAGGCGCCAACCTCATAGTCGTAGGCAATGCCATAGAGCGCGACCCGCTTCTTATTCGGGATATGGCGCAGGCTGTTCACACTGCTACGGCTGATAAAACTACCCTGTCATCCTGAGTCCCCCACCTTTTGCGCGCAAAAGGATAAAATGAGGATGACGTTTTTCACGCGGGTAATCCATGAGCATAGTCGAAAAACAATTACCCTTTAACTAATTTACCTTTTAACCAATTAACATAAAAAACCTAACTTTAACCGATGTCAAGTTCACATGTAAGGCCGACGGATGAATTAACCTCGCAGGAACGGGAGTATGAAAATACCATACGCCCGCAGACCATAGAAGATTTTGCGGGGCAACCCAAGCTAGTCGAGAACCTGCGCATATTCATCAAAGCGGCGAATATGCGCGGCGAGGCGCTGGATCATATCCTGTTCCACGGTCCTCCCGGCCTGGGGAAGACCACACTTTCCCGTATCGTGGCCAATGAACTGGGCGTAACCATAAGAGAAACAAGCGGGCCAGTAATAGAAAAACCCGCAGACCTTGCCGGCCTGCTTACCGGCCTGGAAACGCGCGATGTATTGTTTATAGACGAGATACACCGGCTCAGCACAGTGGTAGAAGAATACCTCTATGCCGCAATGGAAGATTTTAAGATAGATATAATGATTGATACCGGGCCATCTGCCCGTTCTATCCAGCTTAATCTAAATCCTTTCACATTGGTTGGAGCTACTACACGTAGCGGCCTGCTCACGGCGCCATTGCTTTCCCGCTTTGGTATCAAATCCAGGTTAGAATATTATACGGCAGATATACTGCAGGGCATTTTACTCAGGGCTGCCGGTGTACTCAATGTGAAGCTGACAAGCGACGCTGCTAAAGAAATAGCCGGGCGCAGCCGAGGCACTCCACGTATAGCCAATGGCTTGCTGCGCCGCATGCGCGACTTCGCACAGGTATTAGGCAATGGTGTTATCGACAGGGGCATTGTGGAACATGGCCTCAAGGCGCTCAATGTTGACGAAAGCGGCCTTGATGATATGGACAATAAGATACTTACTACACTCATAGATAAATTCAAAGGTGGTCCCGCAGGTATTAATAATATAGCTACTTCAGTAGGAGAGGAAGCGGGTACCATTGAAGAAGTTTATGAACCATTCCTGATACAGGAAGGTTATATTTTGCGCACCCCTCGTGGCAGGGAAGCAACAGAAAAAGCCTATAAGCATCTTGGGCGTACAAAAGACAGTACGAATATTACCTTATTTTAGAAACCGCTCCAGGCCCTGCCGGCCGGCAGGGCCTGGAGCGGAAGTGTTATGCATTGGAGAATAATTCACATAGGGAAGTCCGCCGTGGCGGATTTGCGGTTAACGATACTTCCCACGATAATTGTGCGGCCGTGGCCCATAACGGTGTTTACCCCAAAAAGCAGTACGCACATTATGATGGCGCGCATTGCCAAAATGATGGCGCGGGCCATGATAATAGTAATGCCGGATTTTTGCAGAGCCGTGGCCATCATAGTGCATCACGCAACTTCCGAAGCTAAAAAGCATCACTAAAAGCACGATTGACAACAGGAGTTTGTTTCTCATAACGCCACTAAGATAAAAAAATATTTATTCAGGCAATTAATAATCACATAAATATATTTAACAGGTTACCGCATTGCTGAATAAAAGAAAACCATTTTACCTGGAGCATGCCGGAATTTTTCATCGCGAGTTAGGAATTCCACCTGAGGTATTATTGCCCTAACGATGGAAAATTAGGTAATTTGCAGCCTGAATGAGTATTAAAGTAAAGATCATTAATGACCCCGTTTACGGTTTTATACGGTTTCCTGAGCCGGAGTTGATGCGGGTAATAGATCATCCCTGGTTTCAACGGCTTCGTAATATAAAGCAGATGGGGCTGGCTCACCTGGTATATCCCGGCGCAGTGCATACCCGCCTCGCCCACTCCCTGGGGGCATGCCACCTTATGGGCAAGGCGCTTGATGAATTGAAAACCAAGGATATAACCCCTGATAAAGATGAATGTCTCGCTGCCCGGCTCGCTGCCCTGCTGCATGATATAGGCCACGGGCCCTTTTCTCATTCATTAGAACATACACTGGTGGGAATTCATCACGAAAAGATGTCGCGAATGATTATGCATCGTATGAATCTGGAGTTCGGAGGTCTGCTTGACAAAGCGATACAGATATTCGATCATACAGGAGCGGGTGTGAAGAGCGGGAGCGAAGGGAAAAAATACCTGCACCAGCTCGTATCCAGCCAACTTGATGTGGACCGTATGGACTACCTGAACAGGGACAGTTTTTATACAGGCGTATCAGAAGGTGTGATAGGATATGACCGGATATTGCAAATGCTCACTGTGCGGAATAATGAACTGATGGTGGAAGAAAAAGGAGTTTATTCGGTGGAGAAATTCATCATAGCGCGCAGGCTTATGTATTGGCAGGTCTATTTACATAAAACCGTATTAGGCGCCGAAATGCTCTTGATCAATATATTTGAACGGGCAAAGGAACTGGCGAAAAGTGGTAAAGACCTTTTTGCAACACCAGCATTAAAATATTTTCTATACAATGATTTTACCGGGAAGGATTTTACCGATAATCCTGAACAAATAGATAATTTCTGCGAATTAGATGATAATGACCTGATGGCATCAATAAAAGTATGGCAAAAACATGAGGATAAAGTATTATCTATGCTCTGTAAAATGCTAATACTTAGAAAACTTTATAAAGTTTTGCTCAGTTCTGAATCTTTGGCAAGCATTTTGGAGGATAAAAAGAAACAGGCAAGGGAAATATTGAATTTAGAAGATGATGAACTGAAGTATTTTGTTTTTACCGGTATTGCCTCAAACAGTACCTACAATATCAGCGATGACCTGATAAAAATAGAAACAAAAAACGGGACAATTAAAAATATTACAGAAATTGATAATTCATTGGTCAATCAAACACTTGCGAGAGCGGTACATAAAAACTACATTTGCTTTGTAGGTTAATAGGTTAAAGGGTTATGGCTATCCTCCTTCGCTGAAGCTACGGCGGACGAGGAAAAATAATAAAGAAATAATATTGAGAAAGTGAATGTTGGCATTTAAGTGGACAATAGAAATTACTAACACATGCAGTTTACAGCGCAGCAAATAGCTACCCTGTTACAAGGCAGATTAGAGGGAGACCCAAATGCCAAGGTGAACAATGTAGCGAGGATAGAAGAAGCGGTCAATGGCTGCCTGAGCTTTATCTCAAATCCTAAGTACGAGGAGTATCTTTATACCTCTAAGGCATCAATCATTATTGTTAATGAATCTCTTGAAGTAACGCAGCCTGTAAAGCCTGCATTGATCAGGGTTAAGGACGCATATAGCGATTTTGCATTTTTGCTGGAGAAATATAATGAAATGATCTCAGGGGGGAGTAAGACCGGCATTGAGCAGCCATCTTATATCTCTCCGACAGCTACTATAGGCAAGGATGTATATATCGGTGCATTTGCATATATAGGCGAGCATGTTGTGATCGGCAACGGGGTAAAAATCTATCCCGGATGCTATATCGGTAATAATTCAACCATTAATGATGACTCAAAAATATATGCAGGGGTTAAAATATATGATGAATGTCATTTAGGTTGCAGGGTTATTATACATTCCGGAACAATAATAGGGGGAGACGGATTCGGGTTTGCACCGCAGGATGGCGGCACTTATAAAAAAATTCCCCAGATAGGTAATGTAATCATAGAAGATGATGTGGAAATAGGAACAAATACCACTGTTGACCGGGCAACCATGGGGTCAACCATCATCAGGAAAGGAGTAAAATTAGATAACCTTATACAGGTAGCCCATAATGTGGAGATAGGAGAGCATACGGTAATAGCGGCCCAGACAGGGATATCAGGGAGTACAAAAATTGGTAAAAACTGCGTGATCGGCGGACAGGTAGGCATGGTAGGCCATATACATATAGCTGACGGCACACGTATCAACGCGCAAAGCGGTTTATCTAAATCAGTAACCAATCCTAATGTAACATTAAACGGAAGCCCTGCGTTTGAATATAAAAGTTCACTAAAAAGTCAGGCAATTTTCAGAAATTTGCCGGAATTACAACAGCGTCTTCAAAAACTGGAAGAAACGATACAGGAATTAACTACATTATTAAGTACGCAAAACTTAGAGTATAAAAAGTGAATGGAGATATTATTAGCCAAACCTGCCTGTCGGCAGGAAGGGCGGAAAGCAGGATAAAAACGGATACGTTGCACGCGACAAATAATAGTCAGAACCAGCAAACATTAAAAAGCTCCGTTACCCTGCATGGTGTAGGATTGCATACGGGAGCAAATGTGACAATGACCATGAAGCCCGCCAGCGCGGGGTCAGGCATTCGCTTTCAGCGCGTTGACCTGCCTGATAAGCCAATCGTAAAAGCGGATGTGGATTTTGTCGTTGACACCTCCCGTGGCACTACGATAGAATATAACGGCGCACGCGTAAACACCGTAGAGCATACGCTTGCCGCCCTTACCGGTCTGGGAATTGATAATGTGCTCATAGAAATGGACGGCCCGGAAGTGCCGATACTGGATGGCAGCTCGCGTGATTTCATGGACGCGATAGAAAGCGCAGGCATCCAGGAGCAGGAAGCAAAACGTATTGTTTATTCTATTGACACGAATATTCATTACTATGACCCTGTAAAAAATGTAGATATGCTGGCCGTACCATCAACGGAATACCAGATTACCGCACTGATAGATTTTAATTCACCGGTACTGGGCACCCAGCACGCCGCCCTGAAACATATTTCTGAATTCAGGACAGAAATAGGGCCGTGCCGTACGTTTTGCTTCCTGCATGAACTTGAATACCTGCTTGACAATAACCTGATAAAAGGAGGCGACCTGAGCAACGCAATAGTAGTGGTGGACAAAGTGGTAGAACAGGAAGAGTTAGACAGGCTTGCGAAAATATTTAATAAGAAGGCGATAGAAGTAAAGCAGGAGGGTATATTAAACAATGTGCAACTGCATTTTACCAATGAACCTGCCCGTCATAAATTGCTTGATGTGATTGGCGACCTGACGCTTGTAGGGAACCAGATAAAAGCACACATCATAGCCAGCAGGCCGGGGCACGCTACAAATGTTGAGTTTGCGAAAAAAATAAAACAATACATAAAAAAGAATAAACACCTTTCTGATATACCTCATTATGATCCGTCGCAACAAGCCATTTATGACATTGCCCAGATAACGAAAATATTGCCGCATAAATTTCCTTTCCTGTTTGTAGATAAGATCATAGAACTGAGCGACCATCATGTGGTAGGCATAAAAAATGTAACTTTCAATGAGCAATTCTTCCAGGGCCATTTCCCGGGAAACCCGGTAATGCCGGGCGTATTGCAAATAGAAGCGCTTGCCCAGGCCGGCGGCATATTTGCGCTTAATAATTATAGCGACCCTGAAAATTATGACACTTATTTTCTTAAAATAGATAAGGTAAAGTTCAAACAACTGGTGCGCCCCGGCGATACACTGATACTAAAACTTGAATTACTAAGCCCCATTCGCCGCGGTATATGTGAAATGAAAGGGGCCGCATACGTAGGTAATAAACTTGCTACCGAGGCTGAACTCGTAGCGCAAATCGTAAGAAAAGACAAAAAATGATTCATCCCCTTACATACGTCCACCCGGACGCAAAGATCGCTCCACATGTGAGAATTGACCCGTTCACTACTGTACATAAGAATGTAGAGATAGGCGAAGGCACTTGGATAGGATCGAACGTAACCATAATGGAAGGTGCGCGAATAGGTAAAAACTGCCGCATTTTTCCCAGTTCGGTAATATCAGCAATACCGCAAGACCTGAAATTTAAAGGTGAAGATACCACTTGCATTATTGGCGATAATACAACCATACGTGAATGTGTAACTATAAACAGGGGCACAGCTGACCGCAACGTTACGAGGATAGGCAATAACTGCCTGATCATGGCTTATACTCATATAGCGCATGACTGCGAGGTAGGCAACTATTGTATCTTTTCAAACAATACTACGCTTGCCGGGCACATTATCGTGGGCGACAATGTGGTGCTTGCGGGCCTTACTGCCATACAGCAATTTGTG
The DNA here is from genome assembly GCA_044448445.1 of Chitinophagales bacterium. Taxonomy (GTDB): domain Bacteria; phylum Bacteroidota; class Bacteroidia; order Chitinophagales; family Chitinophagaceae; genus Nemorincola. The sequence goes on along the minus strand of JBIOGX010000014.1, from coordinate 3,111 downwards.
CGCATAGGGTCGTTTGCCTTTGTAACCGGCGGTTCGTTAGTAAGAAAAGACATACCCCCTTATGTAAAAGCAGCGCGTGAACCATTATCATACGTTGGTGTGAACTCAGTAGGACTAAAGCGCAGAGGATATTCTATAGATAAGATCAATCACATACTGGATATATACCGTATCCTTTTCGTTCGCGGCTATAATGTAACAAAGGCGCTCAATATCATTGAAACGGAAATACCCGTATCAGATGAGCGCGATGAGATCATCAGCTTTGTGCGCGAAACAGGAAGGGGCATCATGAAAGGTTATATACGCCGCCACACCCCTGAGGATATGCCTTGACAAAGTCAAAAGTTAAAATTAAAAAGTAAAAACGCTTAGAATGAATTTGTGTCTTTAAATGAAAATAAGCCTTGAGCATATAAGCGAATTAAATTATTTCAAGGGATTTTCTGTATTTTTGAATAGCAAGTACACTTTAAACGTATTGACATGAATATTAAATCAGGATTAACTGCAGTATTTGAGAAAACAGGCAATGAATATATCGGCTATATTGAAGAGATACCCGGCGTAAATACGCAGGGAGCAACTATTGAAGAAGCACGTGTGAATTTGCAGGAAGCCCTTGAATTAATTCTTGAAGTAAGGAGGGAAATGGCTACTGAAGAACAGGCAGGCAGAACGATCATTAAGGAGGAGATAAAAATGGTTGCCTGATGAAAAGAAAAGAATTTGTGAGGCATCTGAATAATAATCAGTGCTTGCTCAAACGTGAAGGCGGAAGCCATTCTGTTTACCTGAATATTTCAAATAATAAAACATCAACAGTACCCAGGCATAATGAGATCAATGATTATCTCGTAAAGAAAATATGCAAAGACCTCGATATTAAAGCCCCGTAGGAACGCTAACAAAATAAATGCTATCCTTGCCAACAAGAAAATTATTAAGGGCTATATCCGTCCCATTGCGAAGAAAATATGCCTTGAGAAAGCCAAAATTCAATAGTCAAAACCCATAACTGAAAGTAAATCTCTTTTTTACTTTTTTAATTTGAAATGAAAATAATCCTTGAGCATATCAGCAAACGGTTTCAGCGATACTGGATATTTAAAGACATTAATTATTCATTTACGGCAGCAGGAGCAACAGCATTGTTAGGACCCAATGGCTGTGGTAAGTCAACATTGCTACGTATTATAGCGGGTATGCAATCGCCATCTCTTGGTAAGACCCATTTTTACGATAATAATGATAAGAACATACCTGCTGAAAAAGTATTCAGTAAGATCAGCTTCTGCGCACCGGGGCAGGAATTAGTAGAGGAACTTACGCTTCGTGAATTTTTTGACTTCCATTTTTCCTTTAAACGTCCACTGCCTAACCTATCAGTAAATGAGATCATCCGGTTAACGGGATTAAATGATGCCGTTGATAAACCGATAGGCGACTATTCATCAGGTATGAAACAAAGGGTAAAACTGGCACAGGCCATTTTCTCAGATACCCCTGTCCTGCTGCTTGATGAACCTTGTACCAATCTCGACCAACAAGGCGTAGAACAATACCGCGAATGGATAGAGCAATATGGCAAAAATCGCCTTGTAATTGTAGCCTCTAATGATGTGCGGGAATATTTTTTTTGCCGGGAACAGGTAGCTATTGAAGCGTATAAATAAGGTTTTGCAGGTTTTCACTATTTTGGTTAAATTTGTGAAAATAGCCATATCATAACAATCACAGCAATACGAAAAAAATTAGTTGATTCTTATTGCAGGCTATTATGGATTTTTAATTTTTCCTCCCCCATTCAAGTAATGAAGGCAGATTATTTGCCGTTATCCTGATATATCTTACCGGCTCTGCCTTGAAAGTGCTATGCTGCTATGATACTTCATATCTTCATAAGCAGAAGTTTATGGTACTATACGACAAATAGCACTTAACCCATCGGCTGACAGTAAGCCGGGATTATGTTTATGATATTTTCTCTACCTGCATGTAGTTTAGCTCCACCGGAGTAGCGCGGCCAAATATCTTTACTACTACTTTCAGTTTCTTTTTTTCCTGGTTTATTTCTTCTACTGTACCATTGAAGTCATTGAACGGTCCATCTACTATCTTCACTGTTTCGCCTATTATGTATGGCTCTGCATAGCTTATGCCCTGTTCACTCACTTCATCCATTTTACCAAACATCTTGTTTACTTCAGATTTACGAAGCGCAGTAGGATGCTCTTTTCCGAGAAAATGAATAACGCCGGTAACATTCTTTATCGCATGGATAATATTGTCAGTAAGCTTGCCTTCATTGGCCTCAAGCAATATATAGCCGGGGTAAAGTGTTTTTTCGCGCAAAACTTTTTTGCCGTTTAGCACCTTAAACACTTTCTCAATCGGGCATAATATCTGGACAACCGAATTGGTCCAGTTACTTATTTTCACCTCTTTATCAAGGTATTCTTTTACCTTTTTTTCTTTGCCGCTGACCACGCGTATCACATACCACTTGGTTTCCTGCGCGGGCTTTGTTCCCTGGTTTGTTGTTGTTTCGCTCATCGTGTCCATCATTATTTGCCTAAAATTTTATAGATGAATGTCAACACATTCTCTGAAACAAGATCCATTCCAAATATAACCGCTGTAACAAGTGCGAGCGCTATCAGCACTATTACCGTGGTTTGTTGTAATTCTTCCCATGTTGGCCAGGTAACCTTGTGTATCAACTCATCATAGGCTTCTTGTATGTAATTACCGTATTTGCTCATAAACTTCTTTTGGGTTAAAGGGTTAAAAGGCTAAAAGTTATACCTTAACTAACTATAACTAATTATCCTGCTAACCATTTAACTGATTAACTTATTAAAACAGCACGGGCACGTGGATTCGAACCACGATCGAAGGTTTTGGAGACCTCTATTCTGCCGTTGAACTATGCCCGTATTTTGGGTAGTAACGCATCTACTCAATAAAAAGTCAAAAAGCCAAAAGATAACCTTTTGACTTCTTAACTGAAACGCAAAGGTAAGGAAATATTTGAAACGAAATCTTTTTTTTAGTAGGAAGCCGGGGAGTAGAAAGTCGACGTTTAAAATAAACCGAACGCTACAACGT
>JBIOGX010000013.1:0-17572 GCA_044448445.1 Chitinophagales bacterium | reverse complement strand
CATTAATACTATCTGAACTATAATAAAAGAAATTAGCTCCGAAAATATTTATTGTCATTGCATCAACAATTCCTATGGCAAACGAAGTGTCAGGATAATAACCAGAAGTGGAACTAGTAAGAGTAGGGGGGATTAGTCATATATTCCTGATCATTATAATGACCGTGCCATTTTCTTATTCCTCCCATATGTTCAGTCGGGACTTGAAGAGACGATTTTTTTTTACATCCTAACAGAAGAGTAATAACTAAATAAATGAAAAAAATATTTCTGAAAATAGACGAAGGTTTCATTTAAGTATATATTACAATTCTATACCACAATTACTGTGCCATTTTCTATTCCAACTTGTCCAATCACCTCTAAGCGTCCGCTTGCGAAGTCCATTATTTTAATATCAAAATTCCATTCAAACTCACATACATCATTATCAATTTTTCAAAAACGTAAAAATAATTTATCTTTGATAAAGTAAAATCTACAAATGACTGCTACCTCTGTAAAAATTGACAATAAAAAATACCGGATAATTTCTGAAGAAGATTATCTAACCTTAATAAAGGATATCAATGATTTAAAAAAAGTATTCAAACGCCGTTCTGAAAAAGGCATTGAAGCGCGGGCATTTTTTAAAATTGCCGAAGGTAAATCAAAATCTACCTTGTGAAATACACTGTAATTATTAAAAGAACAGCGCAAAAACAGATTCTCAGGCTTCCTAAAATTTATCTTGAAAAAGTAAAAAAAGCAATTCTGTCTCTTGAGATTGCTCCAAGGCCTCATGGGTGTATTAAGCTCACAGGTTCAGAAAATATTTATAGGATCAGGGTGGGTCCTTATCGTATAGTTTATTCAATTGAAGATGCAGAATTAATTGTATTTATTTTTGACGTTGATGACAGGAAGGATGTTTATAAATAACCCACCATCAACAAATTTTCCTTTATTCCACCGATGTTGATGTTCTTCACCAGCAGCCTTGCGAATAATGTGAGTCTTCACTAAGGGTAGCTCCGAAGCAGCAGCCTATAATTCTAACCGCTCGTATTGCTGGAAATCGTAAGCGTATTGATGCGCTTCGTCTGCACTATGTTTTTCTTCCCACATAAGTTTCCAGTGGGTATGATCTATATTTGGAAAGAAAGCATCAGCATCCGGTACATCGCAGTGTACACGGGTTATATACATGCGGTCTGCCATTGACATTGTTGTTTCAAATACTTTTCCGCCTCCTATTACAAAACACTCTTCTACACCCTCGCTTTTCAGGCGTTCTATTGCTGCATTTATATCATTGTATAGCAATACCCCTTCCGGCAAAACCAGGCCGGGACTACCGGACAGCACTATATTCAGCCTTCCCGGCAGCGGCCTTCCCAGCGACTCAAAAGTTTTACGCCCCATGATCACCGGCTTACCCATGGTAGTACGTTTAAAAAATTTAAGGTCTTCCGGCAAATTCCACGGCAATGTATTATGCCTGCCAATGGCATTATTATCTGAGACCGCTACGATAAAAGATAGTATCATATTACCGGGAATGATAGATTAAAACGCTAAACAAAAATACTAAAGATATTATTGTGAAATAAGGAAATCTCAATAATAACAAACTACTTATATTGACTGATGACTTAGGACTTATATGGCTACCGGGGCTTTAATTGCCGGGTGAAACTGATAGTTTTCTAACGTAAAATCCTCATACTTAAACGAAAACAAGTCTTTTACCTCAGGATTTATCTTCATCTGCGGTAATGGATAGGGTTGCCTCGTAAGCTGTAGTTTCGCCTGTTCCACATGGTTATTATAAAGATGCACGTCGCCAAAGGTATGGATGAATTCGCCCATACCCAACCCGCACACTTGTGCTATCATCATAGTGAGCAAGGCATAAGAAGCGATATTGAAGGGCACGCCCAGGAACACATCGGCACTGCGCTGGTATAGCTGGCAACTGAGCTTCCCTTTAGCCACATAAAACTGGAATAATGCGTGGCATGGGTTAAGCCCCATTTTTGAAAGGTCGGCCACATTCCAGGCGCTTATGATCATACGGCGGCTATCAGGATTTGTTTTTACCTGGTGCAGCACGTCTTTTACCTGGTCATAAGTTTTACCATCCGCCCCCATCCAACTGCGCCATTGATGGCCATATATTGGTCCCAGATCGCCGTTCTTATCTGCCCATTCATCCCATATTCTCACGCCATGCTCTTTCAGATAAGCTATATTGGTATCCCCTTTCAGGAACCACAGCAATTCGTAAATAATTGATTTCAGGTGCAGCTTCTTTGTTGTTACTAATGGAAAACCATCCTGCAAGTCAAAACGCATCTGGTAGCCAAAACAACTGGTAGTGCCGGTGCCGGTGCGGTCATTCTTTTTTACGCCGGTAGCCATTATATGTTCAAGTAACTGGAGGTATTGCTGCATAAACTTGTGTACAATAATATGTACCTCACAAAATTAGGAACGTTGACAAAATAAAATACACTAAGTTGAATAGTTATTTTTCTTTTATGCAAGGTGCAAAATCTGCGAATAGCAAGCTATTTAAAGACTTTTCAACGAAGCAGAAATGGAAAAGAACAGTCAAATTGATGGATTTTATTTCGTCATCGTTCCTTAGCTATTCTTTACTTCATCCTGATAGCTACAAATTGTTTTTTAGTCCCAATATGTTGAAAAGATGTTTATATGCTGTGCCGGATATTTGCTTAAACCTAAAAAAGCCACATAGATTTAAGCGTTGCCAGCTACAATACGGTTTTTTAAAAATGAAACTGTATTTTCGCACCTGCACGCAGCATATTATGAGCACATTATCAATTATCATTCCTGCATACAATGAAGGCCGTACCATCCACCGTATATTGGATAAGGTAAAGGAAGTGGTATTGATCAATGATATAAAAAAAGAAGTGGTTATAGTTAACGATTGCTCTAAAGACAATACTGAAGAAGCTATCCTCTCCTACCAGGCGGCTAATCCTGATCTGCCAATTACCTACTATAAACACGATGTAAACCAAGGGAAAGGCGCCGCACTGCATACCGGCATAAAAAAGGCTACCGGGGACTACCTCATTATACAGGATGCTGATCTTGAATATGACCCCGAAGAATATAATATACTATTGAAGCCAATTATTAACGGTTTTGCCGATGTTGTTTACGGATCGCGTTTTATTGGCGGTAAGCCCCACCGCATTCTCTTTTTCTGGCATTCTATAGGCAACAGGTGGCTCACTACCGCTTCTAACATGTTCACCAACCTGAACCTTACCGACATGGAGACCTGTTACAAGCTTTTTCGCCGCGATATTATCCAGGGAATTACTCTCGAAGAAAAACGCTTTGGTTTTGAGCCTGAAGTAACTGCCAAAATATCCCGTGTTCCCAAGGCCCGTATATATGAAGTAGGCATCTCTTACTATGGCCGTACTTATGAGGAAGGGAAAAAGATAGGAATGAAAGATGCATTCCGGGCTTTATACTGTATCATTAAATACAACGTGTTTAAGAAGTAACCCACCCGAAGCGCTTTTTTACTTTTACTTTTTAATTTTTAACTTTTGAATATGCCTTTCATTCTGCCTGTAAAAGGAATTTTACCGCAAATACCGGACAGTTGTTTTATCGCGCCAAACGCTACTATTGTGGGTGATGTGGTGATGGGCAATGATTGCAGTGTATGGTTCAACACAGTAGTGCGCGGCGATGTCAACAGTATTCGTATAGGCGATAAGGTCAATATCCAGGATGGCGCCTGTATCCATTGCACCTACGAAAAAACAAAAACCATTATTGGCAACAATGTATCTATTGGACATAATGCCATAGTGCATGGCTGCACGGTAGCAGACAATGTATTAATAGGCATGGGCGCTATCGTGATGGACAATGCGGTTATAGGCGAAAACAGCATAATAGCGGCCGGAGCCGTAGTGCTCGAAGGTACAGAAGTGCCGCCCGGTAGCATTTTTGCAGGGGTGCCTGCTAAAAAAGTGAAAGATATAAGCCCCCAGTTGATGAAAGGAGAAGTGGAGCGTATAGCCAATAATTACCTTATGTATAGCTCCTGGTTTAAGCCCTTCCGCCCCTAAAGGGAGACTTTTCCGTATGAGTAGAAAGAGAGATGAAGTTGATGTTATTGTAACAAGCAAAGTCCCTTCTGGGGATTTATGGTTTTATATGTTTAAAAAAACTATTTATTAAAGTTATGGTTTTTTAAAAAACCCTATTATATTTGCTTTCTAAATAAAACACACTCTGTATGAGAAAACTGATCCTCGCTTTAATAGCTATGGGTACAATAGCAACTGCTAACGCTCAAGAACCTAAAAGTATTTTGTTGTACGGCGATGCCTCCGTCAGGACAAATAGAGATGATAATCTTGGTAAAACTACAAACTGGGATGTAAATGCCGGCGTTGGGTATCAATTTAATCACAACTGGACTGCAGGCTTACAAATTATGTGGGGGCAGGATGCTTCCAAGGAAGGGTTAAATCCAAACCCTAATCCGGTTACCGGCGCAGCACAGGCGCAGGGGGATAAAAATACTTTTAACAGCTATTCAGTTGGCCCGTTTGTACGTTATTCACATTATATACGTAAGAGCGAGATTTTCTTTTATTATTCACAACTCGATTTTGATTACGCAGGTGGCTACCACACTAATGAAGGAAATCCGGCAGATGCCAAACATACCGGTGTATATGTTGGCTTGTATCCCGCATTAGGTATTAATGTAGGCAGGGGGTTAGCGCTGAATTTTCAAATTGGCGGCATCAATTATAAAACTGATAAATATACCACTGCTACATACAGCACTAATACATTCAACTTTACTTTTGGGCACCAATGGAATGTAGGCCTTAGCAAAAACTTCAATTGCGGCCACAAAATGCATAGCCACCATGAGCCGGGCGATGAAGTTCACCGCAGGAAAGCTGATAAAATGGAAGATGAGGATGACGCAGCTCCAAAGCCAAAGAAAAGGGAAAGAAGCCGGGATGATGATGAGTGATAACTCTTGTTCCTGATCATATTAAAACGTCCTGCCCAAAAGCGGGACGTTTATTTTTTATAATAAGTAATAGAATTTGGAATTTACCGTTAAAGTTATTACTAAAATAATTGAACTATTGGCCATCCAACCGAAAGAGTATCTTCGGGCAGCTATACAACTTTTGGGTTTTGGATTTTTACTTTTTATTTTTGACTTAATCATCGTTTCTTAGCTTGCTATAATATGAAAAGATATTTTACAATTTTATTTATCCTGTTTTCTCTGACAGCCTGGTCTCAGCAGGATACAACAGCTAATAACAGGCTGTACACGCATACAGTTTATGAGCGCCATTCTATCCAGGCTACCCTATCCCTTGGCTTTATTGATGCATACAGGCACGATTTTACAATGCCTGCACGTTTTGAAAAAGGCAATGCATCCGGTTACACAAATATTGCTATAAAACTTGACTATGGCCTAAGCAGGCATATAAGTCTCGCTGCTAATTTTGGATACGATGCATTTGTCTATAATTTTAACCAGCTTTACCAGGGCTATAATGGCCTTATCAGGCGATATAAAACCAACAATGTCAGAATATTCAATGCCGGACTGGTTGCATATTACCATCTTAGCCGGTTGATCACTGTAAAAAATCTCGATCCGTTTGTCGGGGTTGGGCTTTCTTTAAATAACCTCAGGTATAGTGAGTATCCGCAAGGAGATAGTACATTAATTAAATTAGACCATACAGTTACGCCCTACCTTAAAGCCGGCGCTCATTATTATATCTCTGATCAATTCAGTCTTTTCGGTGATGTCGGGTATGAAAAGCAAAGTATTTTCAGCTTAGGCTTCTCCTGCCGTTTCTTTTCTAAGGAACGATGACAAAATAAATCCACTCCCGCACATGCGGGATTCTTTTCCATCCTGCCTGCCAGCAGGCAGAGGTGTGAATAGGAAGGTCATTATTTTATCCCTTGACAAGTATAGTTTTATTTTTTTACTTTTGAAATGGAAACGTAAGCCTTCGTATAATGTGTTTATGTCCGGCAAAAAGAAGAAAAGTTTACCCGTTATAGAGCCAATCCCAGGGCTGGTAAAGCCACCAGCTGAGGAAACAGACCTGTTTACCCTGTTATGGAAACTGGCTCCTATAGTCATCCTTATCATTACAGCTTTTATATTTAGCAGGGCGGCTCTTAGCGACTTCACCAGTTTTGATGATGATAATTTCATCTTAAAAAATCCACTTGTTCAGGATAGCAGCCCGGAGGGGATCTTAAAAATATTCACCACTTTCAGCAACGGGAAGTATCAGCCCTTTACAACCCTCACATTCGCTTTGCAATATCGTTTCTTTGGCTTTAACCCGTTCGTTTTCCATCTTACAAATATTATCCTGCACCTGCTCAGTACTTTTATTGTATTTAAGATCGCTGAAAAGCTAAGTGGCAACAGGATAACTGCCGTAGTTGTTGCTCTTTTGTTTGGGATACACCCTATGCATGTAGAGGAAGTGGCCTGGGCCTCTGAACTCAAAGACATGTTGTACGCCTTTTTTTATGTATTTGCCATGCTGGTGTATCTCAGGTATATGGAGACAGGGTACCGCATTAAATATTACCTTGCTGTATTCCTGCTTTTTATTGTTTCCCTTTTTTCAAAACCGGAAGCTTCAACTCTGCCACTGGTGATGCTAATCATAGATGTCTATAAAAGCAGAAAGATAACGCTAAAAGTCATTTTAGAAAAAATTCCTTTACTGGTATTTTCGGTCGTTATCTTTACCTTAGGCTTCCTGTCTATGCAGGCAGATGGGGCTATCCGCCAGCTATCAGGTACTTACGGCTTTATTAACCGTATGTTTCTTTTTACCACTGTGCCTGCATTTTACATTGTTAAGTTAATAGCGCCGTTCCATTTAGCAGCCATACACTATTACCCTGAATTGAGAAGCGGTTTATTACCATTCATGTATTATTTGTCTTTGCCGTTTATGCTGGTTATTGCGTGGCTGGTTGTAAGGCGTAGTTCATTCCGTAAAGAGATACTGTTTGGCGCGTCTTTCTTCCTTGTCACTATTTGTGTCATGCCCCAGATCATAAATGGAGGGCTGTCGCTAACACCGGAAAGATATAGCTACCTACCTTACTTTGGTTTCTTTTATATCATCGGCCAATGGATAGCGACCATTGGAATTGAAAGATGGACCAAGCCTGTTATAAGTGTATTCTGCGGTTTTGTATTTATATTTTGTGTTCTGACGTGGTTGCGTATTGCGGTATGGAAAAATGATAATACGCTCTTTACTGATATCTGTGAAAAGAATGCTGATATTGCAGACTGCTCCTATTTTTATTGGCTTAATGGCAATTATGAAGTAAAACATGAAAATCTTAGCGGGGCTTTGAAAGATTATACCCGTGCAATTGCACAACATCCCAACTATCCGGAAGCCTATGCAAACAGGGGGGCAGCCTACTTTCAATCCGGCGACCTTTATGCAGCTATTGCAGATTATAGTCAAGCTATCCGGTATAAACCCAATTACGCCATGTATTACTATAACAGGGCTTCAGCAAGGGCAACATTTAATGATTTCAATGGTGCATTGGCAGATTATAACTTATTTCTGAAAATGGAGCCGCGCAATAATACGGCCTATACAGACCGGGGCATGGTTCGTTTAAATCTTAAAGATTCAACAGGTGCCTGTGAAGACTGGAGGAAAGCCACAGAGATGGGCAACCAGTCAGCGCCACAACTGATGCAGCAATTCTGCCACAAATAGCAGGCAGCCGGTATGTTTCAGTAATACCCAAAAAATACACTTCACATGAACCAAACCGTTAAAACGGTTATCTTGTTTTTTTGTCTTTGTGTCAGCCGCGGCGGATAAAACAGGTTGAACGGGCAAACAAAAAAATGGGCTGTCCGGAAATCCTGAACAGCCCATTATAATTTTAGAAATTGATGTTGTTATCTCAGCAGCGTAACATTACCCTGGTGATGTTCTTTCTGCCCGTCTTTAAATGTTGCATCAATGAGATAAACAAACACACCTTCAGGTTGAGGCACACCATTAAATGTACCATCCCATCCTCTTCCATCCAGGGTAGTTGTTTGGAATACCACTTGTCCCCAACGATTGTAGATAGTCATATTGAACGTGGTCAGGCCCCTTGTGAGGTACTGGCGCGGGTAGAAATAATCATTCACCCCGTCACCATTTGGTGTGAACACATTGGGTATGTCCATATAGCAATCCTTCTCAACAATTATTGTATCTGAAGTAGAGCATCCATTGATTGTTACCTTAACATAGAATGTGCCCGGAGCAACTATAGTTATAGCAGAAGTGGTCTCACTGGTATTCCACAACCAGGTTGCAATGCGGTTGGTATCATTCTCATGGTCGCCAATTTGTATTGATTCTGAACCGGGGCATATTGTGGTATCAGGTCCGAGGTGAAGAAGCGGATAAGGATATACAAGTATAGGATGAGATAATGTAGTATCAGGACAAACCTTGTAGTAAACACTCACGGAAACTGTGGTTGATCCCGATATACCAAATGCATGTAGTATAGGATTTACATTTTGAACACTGTCTCCGTTTCCAAAGTTCCAGGTAAGGCCCTGGTAGTCTGCACCTGTATTAGCGCCGGTTACATTGAATGTAAAGTAAGTACCCTGGCAATACACACTGTCGCTAATCACAAATTGCGGATGAGGGAACGCATATATTCCCACTGATATTGGAGCGCGCGGACTCGTACACGGCGGCGCCGTATTAGATGTTTGGGTTACATACCATGTTGTAATCCCGTCAGTAGCTGTAGATGGTGTTGGCGCTACACTACTACTCATCAGCGTTGTCGGCGAAGTGTACCATAACAGGTTGGTTCCTGCTGCCGTTAGCTGCGGAGCTAAATAAAGAGGAGGAAAACTTAGCTGACAATAATTGGTATCAACTACACCCGGCGGTTCAGGCACTGGATTGATAATTGCAATAGTACTATCAATACCGGTACATCCTTTATAAGTAATAGCTACAGTATAAGTTCCTGATGCGGTTGCACCCGCATTTATGATCCATGGATTTTGTAAATTTGATATATACCCATTGGGGCCATTCCATAAGTAAGCGTCTGCGCCGCCCGGGGCTGAACTTGTCAACTTTAATGTATCACCGGAGCATATCTGGCTATTGTTCGCTGCAACAGGTTTGGGTATAGCATTGATCATTACATGAGTACTATCCTTAGACTTACAATTATTGACCATGACTGTCACTACATACCATCCCGTATCAGCAAATGGAGCAGGAGTACGGGTAGGGGTTTGTGAAGTAGAAGTGAAGCCCCCAGGACCTGACCAGCTATAGGTTACGCCCGGAGTAACATCCGTTGTAGTAAGATTCAACGTAGTACTATCGCATATAGGCGAGTTGCTGGTAACATAGGGTAAGGCAGGAAGCGGGGGATCAACTAACACTATAGGGCCAAGCTCGTTATACGGGCAGCCCGAAGTAACAACAGTTATGCTGTCATAAGTTCCCTGCGACAAGCCTGTTATTGTTGTTGTACCTGCCGTAATGGTAAGTGACACTGTTGTTGTCACAACTGTTGCGGATCCCGTAGCAGTGAACAAATACCTTATCGTATCTGTAATACCGGCACCAATGGGGGGGAACCCGGTTAACCTAATTGTACCATCATTGGTATCGCATTTTGTGGGGTTTGTAGTCCCACCTATTGACATGGTTAATGGTGGCGGCTGTGCAATGGTGGTTGATTGCGAATTAGTACATCCCTTGCTATCTGTTATATTTACAACATAAGTGCCGATAGCCAGATTTATAGCTGTGGAGGTTGTTTGAACAGGCACCGTGTTCCAGCTATAGGAATATGGCCCTGTGCCGGATGTAACCGTAACTGTAGCCTTACCATCAGAAGTATCGAAACACCTGGTATCCGTGGCGGCTATTGTTGCTGCCACCGAGTCAACGAATACCCTTTGGATAGCTGTTTTCTGACAATTTGCATCGTCAGTTACTAAAACGGTATATACGTTCATTCCGGCAGGCGGCGTTGCAATAGGCGTAGCGCATGTTGTGCAACTTAAGCCTGTTCCAGGCGTCCAGGAATAGGTCAAAGGCAAAGCAACATCGGTGGCGCCTGATGATAGTGTAACACTTTGGCCGGCGCATATTGACGTATCGCTATGGGGATGTGTCTGCAAATTTGAAGGCCTGATGGTAGTGTACAAAGTATCGGGACATCCAAAACCCGGATATGGCGACATAATAACAGCATAGGTTGTAATTCCTCCAGGCATAGGAAATACAATGGTTTGGGTTGTACCGTATAAAGTCAAAAATGTCGCAGAATCATACCACATATAGTTTGCAAAGCCGGAGGGTGCGCTCAAGGTTGCCACAGTGTCTCCGCATCCCATACTACTAATTGCAAAAGTGCCGCAGGTCATGTCAACATACCCATATCCGAAATGCCCTCCCAGGCCGCAGTCGCCGGCGGCAAAATTCATCCTGATCGTATGCCCGCCTAACCCGGTCAGGTTAATGCTGGTAGTAGCCCACGGCTTATAATATACGTTACTCCCGCCATTAGGACCAAAAGTGCCGGGGCATCCTGTGTGCGGGCCAGTCGAAATTGCAAATCCGGGCAATGATCCTGCTACATAATTAAAGTTAGCGCAGGGTATAATAGTCCCCCCGTTCATGGTGTCAGCAGCAGTGGTTACATCAAAAGCCTGTACGGTAAACCTGGGCTGGGAAGCGGCTGAATGACCGGGATCCTCCATAACAACAGCATAGCGGTATATGAGGGCGTAAGTGCCTACAGTAGTCGGCACATGTATAAAATAAGCGGCTTTTGAAGCATGGTAAAGCGTTTCACAGGTACCTATTCTGAGCGAATAAACACCTTCACCTACAACAGGGAAGAGGCCCCAAGGATCAACACCGTTAATAACACCAGGTGCAGGCCCTGTAAGGGCAAACCTGTTGGGGATGGCGCATGGCGCCGGACCGCTGGGTGGAACAGTACAAGTAGTTGGTGTATTAATCGGGCAGCAGGTACCGGCAAAATAATGCCATATAGTATAATTACCAAACTCAAAATTGCTATTGGGCGGGCAGGGCGGACAGTTGCTTACCGTTACGGGCGCACAAACAGAACAACCATCAGCAAGTGTATAACAAACGAATGTTGAACCTACACCCGTCCCCGTAAGAGTTCCTGACGGGCTAACAGTAGCTATTGCCGGATTGGTGGTACTCCAGACACCTGCGGGCGAACTGGTTAAGAAAGATGTTGAACCATTGCAAAAACTGGTAAGCCCGGCTATCGGCGTGGGAGTTTGGTTAACAGTAATTACGATTGAGGCAGTGCCGCAGCCGTTGGAATAACTTATTGTTGTTGTTCCCGGAGAAGCCCCTGAAACATAACCTGCCGAAACAGTAGCGGCAGTACTATTGCTACTACTCCAGGCGCCTCCCGGAGTAGCATCGCTTAAGCTAATACCGGATCCTACGCAAACCGTGGTAGTTCCTGTGATTGCTGTAGTTAACGGGATGACATTTATACTATATAATTGTATGCCACAGGAAGTAGTATAATTTATGCCCACTGTTCCTCCCGACACCCCGGTAACAACACCGGATGCTGAACCTATAGTAGCAATCGCTGGTGTGACGCTGCTCCAACTGCCCCCTATGCTGGCATCACTTAAAGTAATAGTAGATCCCTGGCAAACAGTGGTAGGCCCTGTAATAGGCATAGTATTTACTGTTACCGTAGCGGTAACAGAAGTGGTTGCAGTAGCATAAGTGATGACACTGGTACCTGGTGCAACACCAAAAACAACTCCTGTTGAAACATCAACCGTAGCTACAGTAGTAGTGCCACTACTCCATGTACCGGCAGGATCAGTATCGCTAAGTGGGGTGGTTGTGCCTACACATAGGCTAAAGGTTCCGGTAATAGGAGCCTGGCCATTAGAAGGAAAATAAAATCCCAAAAACAACAGGGAAAGCAGGAAAGTAATTTTACGATTCATACAAGTGAATTAAACATTATTATAAAAAGAGCGTAATCTTAACGCTTATAAATCGAGTGTAAAATAATTTTTAGCAATTTAGCATTTGTTTTTGGAATATCAAAATTTCAAAAGTCTTAAAAACACACCCAAAAAAATTTTATTTATTCATTTTATGCCCTAGTCTTATACCCCATGTAAATAAACTGATCGAATAAAGACTATTACCATAGACATAGGCTATTTTTTTTTAGTTGGGGTCTTAGATATATTTATTATGTTTATATTCGTTAATTGATTTTTCTGCCGGTAGGGGAATTATAGAACTTAGCAGGATTGTGAATACTTTTCAATTTTGTATCCTGATTTGTCTCAAAAAGCTGGAAACCCTTGCCGGGACACCTGGATGACCAGCTAAAACCTCATTCCCGGCAAGGGTCTGAGACTTTTTTTTGATTGGGAACAGGTGGTTATTAAAATAAATTAAGTAATGTGTATGAAAAAGGCGACCTTTGCAGTTCAAATACAAATGGCGAATCAGATGGAGATAGAAATGGTTGAGTTAATGAAGCAGCTTCAGGGTCATTGGAAACTTGATAATGGCGGGCAAACCTTTGAGATCAATGGTAATGAATTGACAGTCATCACCGATTCCAAATCGGTTAAGACATCTTTTGAATTAATAAGGAATCTGCAGCTTAGAAACTGGCAGATAAAAGTAGGGAAACCGTTGTCGTGGCTACGTACATTTATTGTACAGCTCACAGAAGATACCTTTATGATCTACGATTTTGATCTTAAGTTGAATATGGTCATGGGCTCACGTTCCAAGTTGCTTAACCCAAGTCGTGTTTATAATTATAAAAGGGTTGCAGTACCGGAAATCGTTTAATTCAGCCTTTTTAGATATCATGGGGTTATGGCAGGTATCATAATTTGGAGGGGCTTGGATTCGCTCTTTTCCGGAATTATCCGATACTTCATTAGGAATTTCACAATAAATGCCTTATCTTTATAAAAATAGTAATAGCGTTTATTTTCAATTCCATTATGCGCCACTTCAGACTAATCTCATAGTGGCTTTGTAAAAAAATCAATTTCCCCGCCATTATCTATTTGTTGTTATAATCTTAATCTGAGTTTATGCAGATCATACATTTCTTTCATCTTTTTTAAAAACTACAGTATGTATAAATCAATAACAATACACAGTTCATTCAACAATGTACCTTCAGAGATACAACTTACTTATACTGTTCAGTTGGTTGAAACAGTACACACCATATCGTGTTGCGTTATCAGCGAGCATATCCCCAACTGGCTGCAACTCCGCAAATTCGAGATCACATCTATACATGAAAAGCAGGGGTATGTGCCGCTTTTTAATGAAATAAATAATGAAAAAAACCTGGCTACCATTTTGTTTATTGACCAGGTATATACCAACATTATGAAGGCTGAAAAACTGCGGGTAAAAGCTTTTGCTGAGGAATATGCCGGTGCTGCAAAATAAAAAAAGCCCTTGTCTATGGGCTTTGTAAATGATGCGTGTTGAATAAGGAACGATGGCTAAATAACTTTTTTGACATTTACTGCATTAAGTCCTTTATGTCCCATTTCTGTTTCAAAAGTAACTTTATCTCTTTCTTTGATTGGCTCTGATAATTGGTTGATGTGTACAAATACACTCTCCTGGCTTTTCAGGTCATTGATGAACCCATAACCTTTTGCGTCATTAAAAAATGTAACGACCCCGTTTCTTATCAATTCATCTGCTTCTCTCGGTACTACTTTAGCTGCGCCTAATTGGATATCCTCTAAATTAATAATCCTTTTTTTAGAAGGGTCAGGCGGTGTTGATGAAAGGTTACCATTTTCATCAACATAAGCCATCATTGCTTCAAGACTTTTTCCTTTGTTGTTATTCGCCTGCCGTTCTTTTTTCCGCTCAGCTTTGTCCTGTTTCAGTTTTGCCTTTTTCTTTTCTTTTTCTTTTTTCGCCTGTGTTTCCTGCCCCATATTTACTATTCATTTTTTGATAAGTTGTAAAGGTCGTTCTTTTTTGCCAGATAGCCGATTAAATTATAGCAAGGCTGTTTATGCTCCTTTTCGGGCCGTTTGAGAAAATAAATAACGAAAGCCGGTGAAAAAAGGTTAACTTTATTATATTCTGTCACAAAGCCCTTTCTTTCCAGCTATATTCAATTCAGCATAACAAATCCGGGTATGATCATAACACATGAGTTAAAGAGTCGGTTTAATTCTACTTTTTCGAAAATAATGAAACAAACGCCTCCCGAACTGCAAAAGAAATGGGATGGCCTCATAGATTGGAAAGACATGAAGTCGTATCCCCATATCCAGCCTGAAGTGATACAGGGATTGCCTGAAGCCGCCAAGGCTGCTTATGTTGCCTTACTTAACAAGTTAAGCAGGGAAGCTAAGGAAAGATGATAAAATAAAACCTGCTCCCGCACATGCGGGATTCTTTTCCATCCTGCGTTGTATCCACCGCGGCGAATTAAATATGCCGATATTATCCCGTTGCTAATTACTTTTTAATTGTCTCGATGAGGGCTACGCCGTTCGCAGCTTTTACGCCCGCCCGTACCAAAGGGGTACATTCGGGCGGGCCTTGTAAAACATGCCTTCGCTAAAGCTATGGCAGTTGATAAAAGAAAAACCTGCCTACCGGCAGGCAGGTAACTATCCAACTTAGCAGTGCTTATTTCGGCAACTTTCCTTAATGCTACATAAACCTTCAGGAAAATATAATTACTTTTGACTCTTAAATAATTAGCATGCAATTAGCTATAATTGGTACAGGCTATGTAGGATTGGTGACCGGCACTTGTTTTGCTGAAACAGGCAATAATGTAACTTGTATTGATATTGACGAAAAAAAAATAAATAATCTGACGAAAGGAAAATCCCCGATTTATGAGCCTGGCCTCGATGTATTGCTGGAGCGCAATATCAAAGAAAAGAGGCTTCACTTCACTACATCGCTAAGCGGGGGGATCAAAGATGCTAAAGCTATATTCCTGGCGCTCCCTACACCTCCCGGCAAGGATGGCTCTGCAGACCTCCAATATGTACTTGACGTTGCCGGATCTTTGAGCAAACTGATCTCCAATTATACAGTAATTGTCAACAAAAGCACAGTGCCTGTTGGTACTGCCGAGAAAGTACGCGATGTGCTGGCGCAACATCTTGATGCAACGCTGTTTGATGTAGTCTCTAATCCTGAGTTTTTACGCGAGGGTGTGGCTGTAGAGGATTTTTTAAAACCTGACCGTGTAGTTATTGGCACCTCTTCAGAAAAAGCAAAAAAAGTAATGGATGAGTTGTACCAGCCATATCTAAGGCAGGGAAACCCTATTCATTTTATGGACGAACGCTCTTCAGAAATGACTAAGTATGCAGCTAATTCATACCTTGCCATGCGCATCTCGTTCATGAATGAAATGGCCAACCTTTGTGAGAAAACAGGCGCTAATGTGGATTGGGTGCGCATAGGTATTGGTGGCGATAGCCGTATAGGAAAACGATTTCTTTTTCCCGGCATAGGCTATGGGGGCAGTTGCTTTCCTAAAGATGTAAAGGCGCTTGCGCATACCGCCCTGGAAATGGATTATGACTTTCAGCTCGTAAATACCGTGATGAAAGTAAATGACCGCCAGAAACTGGTTCTTGGTAAAAAGATCAAAAACTATTTTGGCAGCGATCTCTCAGGCTACACCTTCGCGATCTGGGGGCTGGCCTTCAAACCGGAAACTGATGATATTCGCGACGCCCCCGCCCTCGACCTTATAAAAGAGCTTACGGAAGCAGGCGCGCAATTGCGTGTATTTGATCCCGAAGCAATGGTTAATGTACAGCAACTTTTTGGCGATAAAATTTACTATGCTTCAGACCAATATGATGCATTAACCGGTGCAAGCGCACTTATTGTTGTTACAGAGTGGAGTGAGTTCAGGAACCCTGACTTCGGGCGTATCTGTAAGACACTCAGCCACCCTGCAATATTTGACGGGCGTAATGTTTATTCATTGGAAAAGATGGAAGAACTTAGTTTTTATTACGAAAGTATCGGAAGAAAAGTTGTTCATGCACAGGTGCGTGATACCCTTGCGGCGCCACATAATACAATAGTAAGAGAAAGGGGAGTGATGGATTAATGTGCAAATGTGTAAATATGCGAATGTGCAAATGATCGCAACTATTAAAAATCAGCTAATCAAAAATAAACTATGAGCAAACGCATACTAATTACGGGGGCGGCAGGATTTTTGGGTTCTCATTTATGTGACCGTTTTTTAAAAGAAGGGTACGAGGTTATAGGTATGGATAACCTGCTTACCGGCAACATTAAAAACATAGAACACCTCTTTCCCGTGCGCGAATTCCAGTTCTACCATCATGATGTGACTAAGTTCGTTCACGTTCCGGGCAATATAGATTACATACTGCATTTCGCCTCCCCTGCCAGCCCTATTGATTACCTGAAAATGCCGATACAAACCTTAAAGGTGGGCGCATTAGGTACCCACAATTTACTTGGGCTTGCTAAATCAAAAAGCTCACGTATTCTTGTTGCATCAACTTCTGAGGTCTATGGAGATCCGCTGGTACACCCGCAAACCGAGGAGTACTGGGGCAATGTAAACCCTGTTGGCCCGAGGGGGGTGTATGATGAAGCAAAACGGTTTATGGAAAGCATCACTACCGCTTACCATACTTTTCATAAAGTGGAAACCCGTATCATACGCATATTTAATACTTATGGCCCCCGCATGAGGCTTGATGATGGCCGTGCACTGCCCACCTTTATGAGCCAGGCGTTAAGAGGTGAAAATGTAACTGTATATGGCGATGGCTCGCAAACGCGCTCTTTTTGTTATGTGGATGACCTTGTGGAAGGTATATACCGCTTGCTGCTTTCTGATTACAGCAAGCCGGTAAATATTGGCAATCCGTCAGAGATTACGCTGTTGGAATTTGCTGAAGAAATACTGGCCCTCACCGGCTCCAAATCCAAAATAGTCTATGAACCACTTCCCCAGGATGATCCCCGGCAACGCCAGCCAAATATTACCAAGGCAAGAAATATACTGGGTTGGGAACCAAAGATAGATCGCCGCGAAGGGCTGAAACGCACGCTTGAATACTTTAAGCAGCACATTTAGGGCTTGTCAGGGAATAAGTTGTACAAAAGCTGCATACTGATACCGGCCGCGTGCCTTAGCGATGGTGGCACGCGGCCTGCATCGGCGTATTACGTTCCTGTTTTTCTATAAACTGTGATCCGCCGCGGCTGATCAATTCCTTAACTAAATGACATTGACCTAAAGGTTGGAGCTATTGAATCCTTTTTGGTTCCCGGCTTGCACGGATTAAAGTTATTAGTAACTAAAAGTTAATACCAACCAATGCCCTAATAAAAAAACAATAATATTGTAACAAAAAATATACACAATATGCTTT
>JBIOGX010000012.1:0-18118 GCA_044448445.1 Chitinophagales bacterium | reverse complement strand
GTTTAATAATCCGGAATTAACCCACAAGTTATTAATAAAATCAAAAAGATGAGTTGTTTTTTATCCTGCCAATAGCTATCGGGACTGGGGATTATTGATTTATCCTTTATGTCTATCATAATTAATAATCACTTTTAACGCTCATATTTCAGTATTTTTGTGTCAAATTTAATTGTGATGTTGAAGACAGGAAACACTATTGTGAGTATTTATACGGAAATGACCCCAAACCCGGAAACCATGAAGTTTGTGGCTAACAAGCTTTTATATCCCGGCAAAAGCATTGATTTTCCTGATGAGTCAGGCGCTGCGCCATCTCCGCTCGCTAAGGAACTATTTGCTTTTCCTTTTATCAGAAGTGTATTTATTGCCAGCAATTTTGTTACGCTGACAAAGACCACGGAAACCAACTGGGATGACATTATCCCTACTATCCGCCAGTTTTTGAAGGAATACCTCGAAGAAGGGAAGGTAGTGATAAATGAAGACCAGGTAGTAGTCAGGAAAGATACCAATACGGTTGGCGCTGATGACGGTGATGTAGTGATACGCATAAAAGAACTGCTCGAAAATTATGTGAAACCCGCTGTGGAAATGGATGGCGGCGCTATCAGTTTCAAAGGGTTTAACAATGGTACTGTGAAACTGATGCTACAGGGGTCCTGTTCCGGCTGCCCATCTTCTATGATAACCCTGAAATCAGGTATAGAAGGCATGATGAAGCGCATGATACCGGAAGTAAAAGAAGTGATCGCAGAAGCAGATTAATAATTATTTGTTGTTTTTTGCAGCGGCCGGGGATACCCCGCCGCTGTTTTGTTTTAATAATGCCCTAAATTATCCTATTTTTACTCCACACTAAAGAAGCCCCTTTAGGGGTTTGGGGTTTTTAAATATGAGCATCCAGAATAATTATGTGGCCATTATGGCCGGGGGTATAGGTAGCAGGTTCTGGCCGGAAAGCCGTACACACTATCCTAAACAATTTCTTGACCTTTTGGGCACCGGGCGCTCGCTTATCCAGTGGACCTACAACCGCTTTAAGCATATCTGTCCTAAGGAAAATATATACTTCATCACCAATGAACAATATATAGCTACGCTTAAAAAGCAAATACCTGAAATAAACGATACCAATATTATTAGCGAGCCGTCAAGAAAAAATACGGCTCCCTGCGCCGCATATTTTGCGCATAAAATGTTTGCCCTTAACCCGTATGCCAACATTATCATGTCTCCCGCCGACCACCTGATCATGGATGAGCACGCCTTTGAGCGCACCGCACATGAGGCGCTTGATTTTGTGGCTCATCACCCGTCTCTGCTCACCCTTGGTATAAAGCCAACTCGCCCCGATACCGGCTATGGCTATATACAATATGATGCCGAACAGGAAATGGACAGAACATACCGTGTGAAAACTTTCACCGAAAAACCATCCCTGGAACTCGCGCGTACATTCCTCAAAAGCGGAGATTTTCTATGGAACTCCGGGATATTTGTATGGAACGTACAAACCATTATGGATGCCCTCGAGCATTATTTACCTGAAATGAATGAGGTATTCTCGCAGGCGGCCAAGGTATATAATACACCTGCTGAGCACGATCTGATCACTAAGCTATACCCTCATTGCACCAATATCTCCATAGACTATGGTATAATGGAAAAAGCGAGAAATGTGTATGTGATCCCTTCCTATTTTGGGTGGTGCGACCTCGGCACATGGGAGTCGGCTTATGATAATTGTAATAAAGATTATCTCGGCAATGCGGTTCTCGGCAATAACGTGATGGTCATAGACGCCACCGAATGTATGATAAAGGCCCCCAATGATAAATTAGTGGTACTGCAGGGGCTGGAAAAATTCATAGTGGTTGACACGCCGGATATATTGCTCATCTGCGAACGAAACCGCGAGCAGCAGATCAAAGAATATGTGGCAGAAGTAAAACGGAATAAGGGAGATAAATTCTTATAAACATGCAATTTCCACAAAAACACTCGGCAACAGGCACAACCATATTTACCGTTATGAGCGCCCTCGCAACTGAACATAACGCTATAAATCTCTCGCAGGGATTCCCCGATTTTCATATTGACCCGCAACTGTCGCAGGCGCTTGGAGATGCCGCCCGCAATGGCTTTAACCAATATGCGCCCATGCCGGGGCTGCCGGCGCTGAGGCAGGCAATATCAGCCAATTTTAAAAACCGTTATGGCATTGATATTAATGCCGACACTGAAATTACCGTTACCCCCGGCGCCACTTATGCCATATATACCGCCTTTACAGCAATCCTGCAGGCAGGAGATGAAGCCATCTTATTAGAGCCTGCTTACGACAGTTACATTCCCAATATAGAAATGAACGGCGCTAAAGCTGTGCCTATAGCATTATCTGCTCCCGATTTTCATGTGGACTGGAATAAAGTGAAAGATGCTATAACACCGCGCACAAAGGCGCTGATCCTCAATACGCCGCACAATCCCACAGGCGCAATATGGGCCAAAGAAGACTGGGATCAACTGGCTGATATTGTAAGAGACACGGATATTGTTATCCTGTCTGACGAGGTTTATGAGCAAATAGTTTTTGATGGCCTGCGGCATTACAGTGTGCTGGAGCATCCTGAGCTACGCCTGCGCAGTTTTGCTTTATACTCTTTTGGCAAGGTCTATAACAATACCGGTTGGAAAATAGGTTACTGTATTGCGCCCCCTGCCTACACACAGGCATTCCGGCGCATACACCAGTTTCTTTCTTTTACTATAAATACTCCCGCGCAGCATGCCCTCGCATATATTCTTGTTAATGGTACTGCGGAACCGGTACATTCAGTAATGCAGCGTAAACGCGATTATTTTCTTTCGCTTATGAAAGCTACCCCTTTTACCATACACCTTCCTGCTAAAGGCAGTTACTTCCAGGTAGCAAGTTACGAGCGCATCACCGACATGCCTGATATGGAGTTTGCACAATGGCTTACCAAAGAACATGGTGTAGCCACCATACCCGTAAGCGCTTTTTACAGCAATAAGAAAGATGATAAACTGATCAGGTTCTGTTTCGCTAAAAAAGAAGAAACATTGAACGAGGCGGTAGAACGGCTTAGAAGGTTGTGAAGCATTAATCGGTCTTGAAAATTAGGTATGTTATTATAAAACAAAAGTGATGCCTTCGGCGCGGACTTACAATGACGTGTTTGCAATTGATTGATTTATAATATACTTAAAGCTACAAACCGTATTTGAAAAAACCTAAATAACATGGTTTATTCAAAGTTGCAGAAAGCTATCTTTGCAAATTATACGCTATGTCCAAAAAATACACTTCCCGGCCTGATGGCCTTGCCTATTCTACTGATCAGAATTTTTTCAAAAATTTCCCTAAAAAGGAAAGTGTGGAAACACTGCCCAAAGACAAACAAAAACTGCGGGTGGCATTAGACAAAAAGCAGCGTGCCGGTAAGATTGTTACATTAGTGGATGGTTTTACTGGTATTGATGAAGATATGGAAGCGCTTGGAAAACAATTGAAAACAAAGTGTGGCGCGGGGGGTAGCGTAAAAGACGGTTTCATAATAGTACAAGGGGATTATAAAGAAAAAATTATTGCATGGCTGAAGGATTGGGGCTATGTTTTAACGAAATGATGCAAAGGCCAGATTTGTCAACTTTTAAAAAGTTGACAAATCTTGTATAAAACGGCTATGTTTTAACCAAATGATAAATGTATTTTTGTCCATCATTTCTACTTCATGCTAAACGATATAAAAATATTAAACGAGAAAGAAACCCGTGGTGGTTTCGGCGAGGGTATATTAGAGGCGGGACGCCGCAACCCAAATGTTGTTGCACTGACTGCTGACCTTGGAGGGTCGCTGAAACTAAATGCCTTTATAAAAGAATTTCCTGACCGCTTTATACAGTGCGGTATTGCGGAGGCTAATATGATAGGTGTAGCTGCCGGCCTGACCATAGGTGGTAAGATACCATACACTACTACCTTCGCTAATTTTTCCACTTCACGCGTGTATGACCAGATACGCCAGTCGGTAGCCTATAGCGATAAGAATGTAAAGATATGCGCATCACATGCCGGGCTTACGCTGGGTGAAGACGGCGCAACGCACCAGGTACTGGAAGATATAGGGATGATGAAAATGCTGCCTGGTATGACCGTTATAGTGCCTTGTGATTTTAACCAGACCAAGGCTGCAACTATTGCCATTGCAGATTACGAAGGACCAGTGTATTTACGCTTCGGCAGGCCTAAGTGGCCAAACTTCACACCGGAAGATCAAACATTTGAAATAGGTAAGGCGCAGGTGCTTGCAGAGGGAAGTGATGTGAGCATTTTTGCCTGTGGCCATACGGTGTGGCTGGCAGTTGAAGCGGCTAAGATACTTGCTGAAAAAGGCATATCTGCAGAACTCATAAACATTCATACCATTAAGCCGCTGGATGAAGAAGCCGTAATAAGATCTATCCAAAAGACAGGATGCATAGTTACCGCAGAAGAGCATCAGGTCAATGGCGGCCTCGGCGACAGCATAGCCAATGTAGCCAGCCGGGAATGCCCTTCCCCGCATGAATATATAGCGGTAATGGACACCTTTGGAGAAAGCGGCACACCCAAGGATCTGCTGATTAAATATGGCCTTACCACGGAACATATTGTAGCTGCGGCTGAAAAGGCAATCAAAAGGAAGAAATAAGTTCCTGATGAAAAAAAGCATGTGTTTTTATTTAGTAGTTGTTTTGATTCTGTCATCCTGCCGGGAGCCTAAAGAGCTTGCATACCAAAGTATTCAGAATCTCAGTATGGAGCAGGGCGCAAAACCTTCCGTGACGCTGGACATACGCATGTATAATCCTAATCATTACAATTTAAAACTAAAAAATGCTGATGTAGATGTGTTCCTGAATGAAACAAACATGGGAAAATTGCGGGTGAATGGGCAACACTCAGCGCCGGGACTGGATACTTTCTTACTGCCTGTAACGCTGGATATGAACCCACAGATTGCACTGCCAAATATTCTGCAATTAATTATGAAAGGGGAAGTAAAAATAAAACTTGCCGGAGCCATAAAAGGAGGCAGGCATGGAATATATGTCCGGGTTCCGGTTAATTATGAAGGGACAGAAAACCTGCTCAGCAGCATGAAGTAATTAAAATTCATTTTTCCACATCATACTTTCCACCGGCTTATCAGTACGGCTATTGTACTTGGCACCCGCTTTCTTATTGTATTTATTGAGTACTTCACCTTCTGATGCGAAGTAGATTAACTGGCCAACAGGCATACCTGCATAAACACGCACCGGCTGAACACAGGATATTTCAAGCGTCCAGCAATTGCAAAAACCAACATCGCCCTTGCCCGCGGTAGCGTGTATATCTATGCCCAGCCTGCCTGTAGAAGATTTACCTTCGAGAAAAGGCACATGAGCATGTGTTTCCGTGTACTCTGCCGTAACACCAAGGTATAATGTACCGGGGAGCAGTACAAATCCTTCCTCCGGTATTTCGAAATGCGATATGGTATTATGCTTCTTTGCGTCGAGGACCTTGTCATTATAGGTGGCCAGGGTTTTGCCCAGGTGCACATCATAAGAGTTGGAACCCAGGTTTTTGCGATCGTAAGGCTCTATTACAATAGTACCCTTGTCTATTTCTTCAAGTATGCGGGAATCAGATAGAATCATAGGGCAAATATATAATAAACCTGTTCCTCTAAACCTCCTGGAACAATTACTTTGCCTCCTTTTCTTACATAAAATTTATTTCAATAAAAAAATACGGGTTAATTACCCTAAAAATTCTATTTTTGCTCCCCTTTTAGGAATGATTATGGAATACAGAGAAATAGTGGCGGTTACAGGCCTCAGCGGACTTTACCAATTAGTAACTACAAAAAGCGATGGCGCTATTGTGCGCAGTGTGGCAGATAAATTAACAAAATTTATCTCGGCCCGCCAGCATAATGTAACACCGTTAGACAGTATAGAAGTATATACTACCGGCGATAATGTGCGCCTGCAGCATGTGTTCAAAAAGATGCAGGAACATGAAACCACAATACCACTTGCAGATGCTAAAAGCGCTGATAATACCACGATAAAACAATACTTCAAAAGCATTTTCCCGGAGTTTGATGAAGAACGTGTGTATGTGAGCGACATGAAGAAGATGCTGAAGTGGTATGACCTGTTGAAAGCAAATGACCTCCTTCATTTTGAAGAAGAAGCGGCGGAAGAAACACCCGTAGCAGAAAATGCGGCATCAACAGAGGTAGCTGAAACAAAGCCGGCTAATGAGGTACAAGCCCCAAATACTGAGGGTGCAGTAAAGGCTGATGATGCTGAAAAGCCAATGAAAGCCACAAAAAAGAAAAAAACGGA
Organism: Chitinophagales bacterium; assembly: GCA_044448445.1. Lineage (GTDB taxonomy): Bacteria > Bacteroidota > Bacteroidia > Chitinophagales > Chitinophagaceae > Nemorincola. The sequence goes on along the minus strand of JBIOGX010000012.1, from coordinate 11,707 downwards.
TGGAGAAGAAGTTGCAGAAGGCGAAGAGAAAACTGCAAAGAAAAAAGCTAAGAAAACCCCCAACCCCTAAATCTGCCGGCAGGGGGCTTATTATAGGAAGCATTTAACTATTGGGCTGATCCTTACGGGTCGGCCCTTTTTATATTACATACGATCTTTGAGAGAGAATATTATCAGCAGAATTTGATGTCTGATTGATATTAATCAGGTGAATCAGTGCCCGGGCGGGGTTTTTCCATCATGCAGTGGGGGATGCCAACTTCGGTGAATTCGTTGCCGGAGAGATGGTAGCTGAGGGATTTGTAGAAGCCGAAGGCTACTTTGCGGGCATGCAGTATAATCTTGTCGTACCCTTCGTTCCATGCCCATTCCTCGGCAGCCTGCACCAGTAATCGCCCGATGCCTTTGCCCTGCCATTCGTTGTAAACGGCCATGGCGCGGAGTTGTATCTCGCTTTTATTGAGCGGCTGCATGAAAACGCAACCTATAACTTTATTAGCGTACAGAGCTATGAATATAGTGTTGATCTTGTCGCAGCTGAGATCTTCGTTCTTTAGCGACAGGCCGAGGGGCTTGCGGAGAATTTCTTCGCGCAGGTTCCACACCTGCTGATACATGGGATCAGATGAGTTGATGCGGGAGATAGTGATATTATGCATAGCGCTACTTTAATATTACTTCGGTTTCTTCATTAGACTTTATAATAAAGGGCATTACCTTTTCCGATGCAGATGACCCGCCGGGCCCCTTGTGATAATGTACCTGGTACTTTCCCGGCTGTATCTGCTTGTGCTGGCTACCGGGATCATTCAGGTCTAACTGGTGAAAGGAGGCGAATTTATTGCCGTCTTCCTTCCATAGTGATACTACCTGTTTTGAATCGGAGGTGAACTTAACAAAACCGGGTTGCAGTATGCCAATTCCTGTTTCATCGTCAAGATCAAGATCCACATTACGGACATCCTCGGGGAAAGTATTGATGCGAATGTGATAATTACCGGGTTCATATTCCAGTGTTGCAGTACACAATTGGTCCTGAACACGACCTTTGGGTTTATCGCGCTCTATTACTCTTGCTCCAAATTCTTTAACAGGCCTGCCGGGTGCGCCGTAATAATAAAAGCTGAGGCTAACGTTTTTTACCTGAACCGTTATTTTTTTCTTTTTATTCGCTTCTATTTTTACATTGGCGATAACCAGATTTTTCTTGGCAGGGAAGGTCACGTTATAAGTGCCGGCAGGTATGTTTTTCTGAGGATCAGGGTTGCCATTAGGATCTACAGTTCTGTAAAACTTTTTCACCTCTTTTTTGGTTACCTGATCTATCAAAACTACCTGGGGCATTGTGGTTACAAATTCCCCTTTAGTATTGACTAAATAAATTTCAAGTGAACTTTCTTTAGCATCTTCAGCCTCTATCTTGTATTCCATCTTTTTGCCCGGCTGCGGAACTTTGGCATCAACTGTTGCTGCGTTCCCTACCGGCGTTTTTGGAACATCAATTTTCAAGGGTGGTAATGCGGGTGTACGGCGCTGCACGTAGTTACGTTCCTCAATTACAAAAACCACATTAACCGGTATCAGACGCGCAGGCTTTAAACGGGCTATTTTTTCAGCAACAGGCTTTGATCTCTCTACTATAGTGGACGGTATGGGTTTAGGTACCGGCTGAGGCTTGGGTGCAGGCACATCAAAAACTAAAGCAGGCATCGGTGGTGCCTTTACGGTCTTTAGTGCCCTTGCCCTGGCAGCAGTTTCTATGGTTAATGGCTTGAGGTTAGCAGTTTTTGTACGTACGAGCTTTTCCGTTTTGGGTATTTTTATTACAACAGGTGGTGGCGGAGGGGGTATAGGGTTATCAATAACCAAAGGAGGCAATGATAGGGTATTTACGGACTTCAGTACTTTTTCTGTAGCAGCAGTCTCTATGGCTAATGGCTTGAGGTTAGCAGCTTTTGTGCGCATAAGCTTTTCAGTCTTAGGTATTTTTATTACAACCGGGGGTGGCGGGGAAGGTATTGGCGTATCAATAACTAAAGGAGGCAGCGATGGGATATTTACAGCCTTGGTCCCGATAGCAATCGGGATTGCCGTAGCATTTTCTATAGCCAACTGCTTCGGATGAGCCGGGATAGAACGTACAAGCTTTTCAGTCTTAGGTATTTTTATTACAACCGGGGGTGGTGGCGGAGGTATAGGGTTATCAATAACCAAAGGAGGCAATGATAGGGTATTTACGGACTTCAGTGCTTTTTCTGTAGCAGTAGTCTCTATGGCTAATGGCTTGAGGTTAGCAGCTTTTGTGCGCATGAGCTTTTCTGTTTTGGGTATTTTTATTACAATCGGTGGCGGAGGTATTGGCGTATCAATAACTAAAGGAGGCAACGATGGGATATTTACGGCCTTGGTCCCGATAGCAATCGGGATTGCCGCAACATTTTCTATAGCCAACTGCTTCAGATGAGCCGGGATAGAACGTACAAGCTTTTCAGTCTTAGGTATTTTTATTACAACCGGGGGTGGCGGCGGAGGTATAGGCGTATCTATCACTATGGGAGGGAGTTTTATCCCGGCGTCAATGGTATTAATGTTTTTGGCCTTTGGAATGTTCATAATAAACTGATTCAAGCGAGCCGGCGCTACACGCGTTATTTTTTCCGCCTTAGGCCTTGGGGGTGTATCTTCGCCTACTTTAATTTTATGCACTACTACCGGCGGCGGCTCAGTGGTATCTTTCCAGGTTTTAATAGCTTTTGTGGTATCAACAGGCCCGGTAACATTTATAACAGGAACATTCACTTTTAGAACGCTTGGCGCTTTGGCGGCTACCGTCTGCATCTGTTTATACTCTGTTGGCGTAAGCTTAATGATGGGGCGAAAGGCTTCCACAATAGTATTTACCGCCTTAGGTATATCGTCATCTTTTGTAACCTGCAGATAGTCGCCCATACAGGAATAGGTGATTTTCAATGCAGGGTCATCCTCAAGGCTGACAATATATGGCCTGAAGTAAACCTTATTCTTAATAAGCTTTTTCATCACTTGGCATATATCACCATTGCAGCTTTCGCCGCCATCGGTTATTAAAATGATGCTATAGGCGTTGTGTTGTTCATCAACAAGATCGTGCTCGGCGGCTTGTTCCAGCGAGTAGGCTATAGGCGTAACGCCAAGCGGGTGTATATCATCAAGCCGGAAGGATATTTGCGTTCTGTTGTCCTTGCTGAAAGAGACCTCATTTTTAGTATCGTAGCAGTTATTTTCCGCTACGGTATGCTGGTGGCCAAAAACACGGAGTGAGAACTCGACCTGGTTGTTTACAGCATATATACTATCCATAAGCCTGAGGATAAGTTCATCTGCGGCCTTGTATTTTTGTTTGCCGCCAGCCCAGGATTGTATCATACTTGATGACTCATCAAGTAAAATAAGAATACGTGATTGTGTCAGTTCTCCCTGTTTTTGGGCAAATGACGCATAATCACTAAAAATACTTAATAAGAATATTAAAAAACCTATTAAACGCATGAAAAACACTTAGAAGGCAAACGTACAGCAATTGGGCGAAAACAAAATCCCAAAAAAGCCAAAATTATCAATAAACAAGGAGCAAGGTTAGAGGAGATTAAGCGTACAAGGATTGCTGAATTATTAAGTGTATGTTAAAGCTAAAAATCAGGAAGGCCACCACCACCTGATACCCGCCAATCAAACTTCTGGCTATTTATGTAAAAAGCCTACCTTTGCTGCCATTTTTAATATCCTTTTTAATATTATGTCCATTCCTACTCAGATAGTTGAAGATGTGGTGATAAAGTTTGCCGGTGATAGCGGTGATGGTATGCAGTTGACCGGCAGCCAGTTTACCGACAATAGCGCACTTATCGGGAATGATCTTTCGACATTCCCGGATTTCCCGGCAGAGATACGCGCCCCCCAGGGCACGGTGCCTGGGGTGAGCGGTTACCAATTACATTTTTCCAGCCGTAAAATATATACACCGGGGGACAATTGTGATGTATTGGTTGCTATGAACGCTGCAGCGCTGAAGGTGAATCTTAAAACACTGAAGCCCGGCGGAATGATCATAGCTGATACGGATGGTTTTGATGTTAAAAACCTGCGGCTGGCCAAATATGCAGATGGAATCAACCCAATAGAAGACGGCTCGCTGACAGGCTATGACTTGCATAAAATGGATATCACCAAACTGACGCGCGAAGCGCTGAAGGATGTAGCATTGGGCGCTAAAGAAAAAGACAGGGCGAAGAATATGTTTGTACTGGGATTTCTTTACTGGCTCTATAGCCGTGATCTTACCAGCACTTATTCTTTTCTTCACGATAAATTCAGGAAGCGGCCTGAAATACTGGAAAGCAATATCAAGGCGTTGCAGGCGGGTTATAATTACGGAGACACTGTTGAAGCCTTCGCATCGCGCTACAAGGTGGAAAAGGCTAAACTGCCACAGGGAAAATACAGGAACATTACCGGCAATATAGCGCTCACCTATGGACTGATAGCGGCCTCTGAAAAAAGCAGGCTGCCCCTATTCTTAGGCTCTTACCCAATAACTCCGGCATCCGACATACTACACGAACTATCGAAATATAAGAATTTTGGGGTGCGGACCTTCCAGGCGGAGGACGAAATAGCAGCTATATCTTCAGCCATAGGCGCAGCTTACGGCGGCAGCTTAGGCATTACCACTACATCAGGGCCCGGCATGGCGCTGAAAACAGAAGCCATGGGCTTGGCCGTAATGCTGGAGATACCCCTGCTCATTATAAACATACAGCGTGGTGGCCCATCCACCGGGCTACCTACAAAAACGGAACAAAGCGACCTGCTGCAGGCTTATTACGGTCGGAATGGCGAATGTCCCATGCCTGTGATCTCCGCGTCAACGCCAAGTGATTGCTTTGACGCTGTGTATGAAGCGCTGCGCATAGCGGTTGAGCACATGACACCGGTGATATTCCTCAGCGATGGTTATATAGCCAATGGCGCTGAGCCTTGGCGCTTTCCAACAAGTAGCGACCTGCAGGATATAACCGTAAGATTTAAAAGAACACTTAATGCCGATGAGCCTGAATACCTGCCGTATCTGCGGGATGAGAAATTAGTGCGCCCGTGGGCCATACCGGGCACGGCAGGACTGGAGCACCGTATAGGCGGCTTGGAAAAAGAAGATATAACCGGCAACATCTCTTATGACGCCGAGAACCACCAGCACATGGTGAAAACGCGTGAGGCCAAGGTAGAAAAAATAGCCGACTATATACCATTGCAAACCCTTGACAGCGGCCCTGAGCACGGCGATGTATTGGTATTAGGGTGGGGATCTACTTATGGCTCCATAAAAAGCGCAGTAATGGAACTACAGGCCGAAGGGCTAAAGGTAGCCCATGCGCACCTGCGCTATCTGCGCCCCTTCCCACGCAACCTTGGAGAAATGCTGCGCAACTATAAAAAGGTGCTGATACCGGAAATAAACAACGGCCAACTGATAAAAATAATCCGCGATAAATATTTTATTGATGCTGTGGGCTATAATAAGATCAAGGGGACTCCTATTACGAGGATAGAATTGGTGACAGCGATAAAGGAATTAGTGTAATATTTAATTCTCAATTCTTTTTTGGTTTTAAAATGTAGCTAAATAAAGGAATTAATATAGGGGGCATCTCCCCTTCGCCCAAAATACTCGGTGCAGGTGGATATGGCAGGCTTGCCGGGAGAGGGTTACTTCGTTAAAGCCAATGGTCTGAGGAAAGAAAGTTTGTAAAAGAGTATAACTGTTCGTTTCTTTCTAACTGCATATTATGAAACAAAATTCTTCTGAGGAAAGATGGCAAAGTTAAGTTGACTTTTTACTTTTGACTTAACTCATGAAAAAATTTCTATTAAGAATACTTTTATTCTGTTTCATCCCGTTACCGCTGCTGCTTTTTTTGGATCATGCGGTTGACACAGGGTTACACCGGTCGCGATATTTATATTATTCAGACTGGAATGACCTTTATAGCGGAACTATAAATGCCGATTTGCTTGTATTAGGTACGTCACGGGCCTATATACATGTTTCTCCCGCCATCCTTGATAGCGTGCTACAGTTCAGTTCATACAACCTTGGCATGGATGGCGCTTCATTTGATATACAATATGATATACTCAGATTGTATTTGCAGCACAATAAAAAACCCAGGTATATACTACAGGAAGTTGGGTACCCCACCTTTGTGAAATCGGATTCTGTTCAGTATTTCCATGAATTTATATCCTACATTAATGATACAGCGGTATGGAACATCGTTAAACGCCACTATTCATCCATAGGGTTACCGGAACTTTATTTCCCGCTTTATAGATACAACGGGGAGTTGCCGCTCATTAAAGAAGGGCTGATGAGCTATATTGGGCATGGGAGTAAAGACCTGAAATACAAGGGTTATGAAGTGAGAGATTATCCATGGGACAGTTCATTTTATTTATTCAAAAAAAATAATCCGAATGGTAAGACAATGCTGATAGATAGCAGTGTTGTTACGGTATTTGGGCGATACTTAGATTTTTGTGCTGCCAACGGTATTAAAGTGATCCTGCTTTATCCGCCAACCTATTACCAGTCAATACCGTATATTTTAAATTATGCGCAGATACACCAGATGATCACAGATTGTGCGGCAGCACATGGCGTCCATTTTTTAGATTATACAAACGATACTATGAATTACAACAGGTCTTACTTTTATAATACCCAGCATTTAAATAAAAGAGGCTCTGAAATATTCAGTTTTAAACTAGCTAACGATATTAAACAGCTCATTCACAATGCCATTTAATTCTTTCCCGTTTTTAATATTTTTCGTAGCCGTTACTGCGCTATTTCCTTTCGCCCCACAAATTCCGCCGGGCGCTGCTTTTGGCAGCATCTTGTTTCTTTTACATGTTCTTTAAGCCTGTATATGTTTTCATATTGGGTGGTACAAGTGCCATTACTTATACCTTGACTTTACCACCCTCACTACTGCGACCCTTACCTGATAAAGCCAGGGCAACCGTCATTTACCTACATTAACCTATATTTGTCCGGTGAGTTTTTTATATCCGCTTTTTTTGGTTGCGGGGCTGTCGCTGACTATACCTGTGCTGATACATTTGTTCAATCTGCGCAGGTATAAGACGGTATTTTTTCCGCATACCCGGTTTTTGAAGAATATACGGCTGAACAGCCGTAAGCAGAGCGAGGTAAGGTACAGGCTGCTGCTGGCAATGCGGTTGCTGTTTCTGGCGAGCCTGATATTGGCTTTCGCACAACCATTTTTTAATAAGAATAATAGTAAAGCTGCAGGCAATAAGCTGCAGGTTATCTATATTGATAATAGTTACAGCATGAGCGCAAAGAAGGGTGCGCGCAGCGTGCTGGATATTGCAAAAGAAGTTGCCCGTAAGCAGGTGCGCAAGGCGCCGCCGGGAAGCCGGTTTATACTTCTCACCAATGATAAGCCGGTAAGTTACCGCCCGGAGCACGCCGATAAGGTATATGCTGAAATAATCGCTACCGGGGAGTCTGCTGCATCAAAGACGGTGAACCAGGTGTTAGCGCTTGTACAAAGCATAATATCGCAGGGTGATCAGCAGTTGCAGAAGGCAGGGGCGGATGTGTATTATTATTCTGATTTCCAACTGGTGGCTTTTCCTGCACCGCCTGATAAGACGCTGATGCAAAATATTACTTTTTACGGGCTACCCGTGCAAACAACGGAAGCGCAGGATATTTATATAGATACCGCCTGGCTTACCACCCCTGTATTGCAAACAGGAAAAAGCAACTACGTGGTGGTGCGTACAAATTGTACCGGCAAACAGCCCAAAGAAAACCCGGTGCTTAATCTTACCATAAACGGGCAGGTGAAGAGTGCGGCATCCCTCAATTTTGCGGACAAAAAAGAAAACGTGGATACGCTCAGCTTCCAGGTGAATGATGCCGGCTGGCAGGGTATAATGCTTACCGTGAATGATGCCGGTATGCGCTTTGATGATACCTTCCGTATTACAGCGCGCAGTTCGCCAAATCTTTCCATACTTGTATTGAATGAGGGGCAGCCAAACCCATACATACAGGCAGCCTTTCGTGCCTACAATGGTTTCAGGCTCAACCAGGTGGATATTACAGCTGCGCCTAAAGAACGGAAAGAATACAACCTGGTGATACTAAACGGCATCACCCGCATAGACGACGCACTTGGGAAGACACTCAATGAAGCATTGCAGCAGGGGCAGAGTATTTGTATTTTTCCCGGACGCACAACTGATTTTCAATTGATAAACGAAGGGTTAAAACAGGTTGGCGACATACACATTGCCGGTATTGATACGGCGGTACAGGCGGCCAGTTCCATTCAGCAGGGCAGTGCGCTGGTAAAAGACCTTTTTGAAAAAATACCCGAAAATGTGCAACTGCCGGTTGCTAACTGGCATTATGCCATCAGCGCCGGCCTAAGCGCCAATGAGCAGTCGGTATTGAGCTTTCGTAATGGTGATCCCCTGCTGGCGCGTTATATGCCCTCAAAAGGGCAGTTGTATATATGCGCCGCTTCTGCCGACCTGCAATCAGGTAATTTTCCCGGGAGTTATTTTTTTACCCCCTTCCTGTATGTGATGGCGATGCAGAGTGGCGGCAGCAGTATTTATGCGATCACCGCAGGTACGCAACAGCCGGTTTATCTTACTATGGCCAATGTTTCCGAGCGCAATACCGTGCATATTTACGGCAAAGGTATAGATGTAATACCTCCGCAACGTCCCAATGGCGCCGGGCTGGATATATACATAGACCAGGCAGTGCAGCAACCGGGCTTTTTTGACCTTGCTCCCGCAGGCGGTGGGGATACTACCCAAATTGCCCTTAACCAGGACAAACGCGAATCTCAGTTCGATTTCAGGGATATTAATGCGTTAAGGAACGAGTGGAAGGGGGATAACATTAAATGGCTGAATATAACCGAGAACGGCAGTATAGCTGATAATGATACCGGGAGTTTCCCGCTTTGGAAAGTTTGTGTATTTTTAGCTCTTGTAATGCTGGCTGCTGAAACTTATTTGCTGGCTAAGCCACCCGTAGTTGCAGCTTGATTTGTTGGAAACATTGGCATTCACTTTTTGCCCCGGTAGGTATCGGGATGGTTTTTAAATCTTGATGTAATGGTCCATATTCGTAAAGCGAGAGTAATAGATCCGCAATCCGGTTTTCATAATAAAGTAGTTGACCTGCTTATCGAAGATGGCATCATTAAAAATATTGCTGCCACCATTAGCTCAAAAGCCGGTAAAGTAATTGAAGCCAAAGGATTGTATGTAAGCCCCGGATGGGTTGATGTGTTTGCTGATTACCGCGAACCCGGCTTTGAGCACAAGGAAACGATAGAAAGCGGCCTGGCTGCCGCAGCTTTCGGCGGTTTTACAGATGTATTGCTGGCGCCTAATACTCAACCGGCATTAAGCACTAAGTCAATAATCCAATACATACTGCGGAAAGCCGCAGGCAACGCAGTAAGCCTCCATCCTATAGGCACGGCCACACAAAATACCGATGGCAAAGACCTGTCAGAGATGATGGACATGCGCGCGAATGGCGCAGTGGCATTCTCTGATGGCTGGAAGCCCATACAGAACGCAAACCTTGCGCTCAAAGCGCTGGAATATGTAAAAGCATTTAACGGAACAATCATTCAATTACCTGTAGATACTTCACTTGCATCCGGTGGCCTCATGAATGAAGGCATTGTATCTACCAGGCTCGGAATGGCAGGAATACCTGCACTCGCAGAAACCATTATGGTACACCGCGATATAGAGCTGTTGCGCTATACAGGGGCTAAGTTGCACATTACCGGCATATCTACTGCGGAATCGGTGGCTATGATACGCAAAGCCAAGGCTGAGGGCCTTGCCATCACCTGCTCGGTAACACCCTACCACCTTGCATTAACCGATGAATCACTCTCCGGCTATGATAGTATATATAAAGTATCACCACCCCTGCGCAGCGAGGCCGACCGCCGGGCATTGATAGCAGGCCTTAAAGATGGCACCATAGATTGCATCGCTTCTCATCACCGCCCCCATGAGTGGGATGCCAAGGCAAAAGAATTTGAATATGCCGCCGATGGCATGGCCGTACAGGAGATCACATTCAATATACTCTGGGATACGCTGAAGAAAAATATCAGTATAGACCGCCTTGTAGAAGCCATGACCATAATACCGAGAGATATTTTTGGCTTGAAGGAAGCGGTAATAGCAAAGGGCAACAAGGCTTCATTAACCCTGTTTACTACTGATGGAAGCAATACGCTTGCATTGAATGATGTGAAGTCTGCCAGCCTTAATGATCCGTTTATCGGGAAAAAATTAAGCGGTAAAGTTTTCGGTATCATCAATAATGATCACATTCACTTAAATAAATAAATATGGAAAAGAAACAAACACACATCGTTTACGGGTTTATTACCGGTATTATTATGGTCATTGTCAGCTTGGTACTGTATTTGACCGGGATTATGTTTAAGGGTAATTACATATCAATGCTATCAATGGTGCCATTTTTAATAGGTATTATTTTAAATGGCATGGCTTATTCAAAAGCCAACGAGGGCTTCGTAACATTTGGCAATGTTTTTGGCAGTTGTTTTAAATTGAGTATGATAGTGACTATAGTATTAGTAGTATGGAATATTATTGCTCTTTTTGCACTTCCCGAGATGAAGACTAAAATTATGGAAATGTCACGCGAGGCAATGGCTAAAAATCCAAAAGTTACCGACGAGCAAATTGAGATGTCAGTTAACATGATGAAAAAATATTGGAATGTATTTGCAATAGGTGGTGTTATTTTCAGCACATTGTTTTGGGGGGCTATTTTTTCACTGATTGGTAGTGCAATTTCAAAAAAGAATGGAGAACGCCCGGGTGTAAGCCAGTTCTAATACTTTGCAAGAGATCTTGAAGTCGCAAATTGCGACTTCAAGAATGGAAATATTTTTGAGGTGCATTTATTGCACCTCAATAGTTAATAAAACTTTTGATATCGCAATTTGAGATAACAAAGAAATTATAATGCAATGAATAAAAAGAAAGCATTGTCCATATTGCCAGACGAAGCTATCATCAATAAGATATACTTTATTCGTGGGCAAAAAGTAATGCTTGACAGTGATTTAGCTGAATTGTATACAGTACCTGTGAAAGTGCTAAATCAAGCTATCAAACGAAATATTGATAGGTTTCCCGATGATTTTATGTTTCAATTAACTACAGAAGAATGGCAAATCTTGAAGTCACAAATTGTGACTTCAAGTTGGGGAGGGAAAAGAAAATTACCCTATGCATTCACCGAACAAGGAGTAGCCATGCTATCCAGCGTGCTTAATAGTGATATTGCGATTAAAGTAAACATCCAGATCATAAGGCTGTTTACAAAGATGCGGGAAATGGTGATGACCAATAAAGACCTGTTATTGAGAATGGAAAAAGTAGAAAAGGAATTGATCAGCCAGGGAGAGAGCATAGAAACTGTCTTTTATTACCTCGATAAGTTCATAAAGTATGAGGAAAGGCCAAAAGAGGAAATAGGCTTTAAACAAAAAACATGAAATTGAATAGCCTGCAACCACAATTTATCGGTTTTAAGTCTGTAAAATTG
>JBIOGX010000011.1:0-18245 GCA_044448445.1 Chitinophagales bacterium | reverse complement strand
CAGTAAAACGGGCTTTGTGGAGCGCTGCAATACATCGGCCATATCTTCATCCTGCGTAGTTATGCCGGTAACCGTATCGCAAACAAACAGGATCATGTCGGCCTCATCAACGGCTATATGCACCTGTTTGCGTATTTCCCGTTCAAAAACATCCTCAGACTTGGCTACAAACCCGCCGGTATCTATTACATTAAAGGTTTTTCCATTCCAATCAGCTATTCCATATTGCCTGTCGCGGGTAACGCCGCTTTGATCATCTACAATAGCCTTACGTTGCTCCAGCAAGCGATTAAATAACGTTGACTTCCCTACATTTGGCCTTCCCACAATAGCAACCGTAAACCCTGGCATATTCTTTTTTTTAAGTGTGCCCGCCCGAATGTACCCTTTGATATGTGAAATATTTCCATTTTCGGTACGGGCGGGCAAAGGTACTTTTAAATATGCACAGAATCGCTATTCTTGTTAAATAAGATTGTTAAAACAAATCTTTACTTTTGAAGTATAAAATTTACCTGATGAAAAAGTATTTGTGCCTTTTATTTATCGCTTCTATTATTAACCTTGCATCAAAAGCAAACCCCGGGGACACAACGTGGGTACAGGCTAATAATACCCAATTGACCTATTATGGCAATTTTGATACAACCATCACATTCCCTGCTCCCGGTACTTCTTACCGCAAGATATATATGATCTTTACGCTTGGAAAGTATATGTGTCCCGGGTACACTTACGGAACCGGCGCTGTGCCGTGGTGCGGAGACTGGGATTATACAGTAATGAATTACCTGATGACCCCGGGCGGCGATACTCTTGAGCTTGGCCGTTTAATAACGCCTTATGCAAACAATGGCGCGCCACGCACCCCCTGGACATGGCAACAGCATTATGTATTTGATGTAACCGATTATGCCTACCTGCTGCAAGGCAGCGCCTCAATGCGCATACTTTATTCAGGCTATTCCGGTGGGTTTACCGCAAATATCAGGTTCGCCTTTATTGAAGGCACTCCCGACAGGGATGTAATTGCTATTAAAAGGTTATGGCGTGGCACTTATGGCTATGGAGATACCACTCACCACGACTCCAATGATATTAATCCGCATTTTCTTGCACTGCCTGAAACTGCTCCGGCTTTAACACAAACTGCCGATCTGAAGTTTACCGTAACCGGGCATGGCTCCGATAGTAATGGCTGTTGCGAGTTTTATCCCGGCAACTATAAAGTAGTGCTTAATGGATCTGCGATAGATAGCACAATTATCTGGCGGAATGATTGCGGCTTTAACGAATTGTACCCGCAATCAGGTACCTGGATATATAACAGGGGAAATTGGTGCCCGGGGGCATTGGTCTATTCCCACTTTCACGACCTGCCCGGTATTTCTGCAGGGACGAATTACAATGTAGCTATACAATTTGCTCCTTATGTCAGGTGGGGCAGCGGCGGCGTCTATACCACAGAGGCTACTCTTATTTATTATGCAGCAATGAATAAAACCCTTGATGCTTCGCTCGACCGGATTATTTCGCCTACCAGCGATGAAAATCATTTCAGGGAAAACCCGATTAGCGCTATGCCGGTAGTGCATATTAAAAACACCGGGACTACCACAATCACAAGCATGCAGCTTGCTTGTTATGTTGACGGAGGCGCCCCGTTTTATTACAGTTGGGCAGGTAGCTTATCTTCTTTACAGGAAACCGATATTACTTTTCCGGTTGAGCCGGATATTAAGTCTGCTTCAGGCACAAGCGGAGTTCATAATTTCATGGCCCAAATTGTAATGGTAAATGGCAATACCGGAGATGATGATAGTACCAATAATGTAATGACTTCTTCATTTACAGGCGCCCCGCTATGGCCGTTATCATTCAAAATCCAAATGAGGACAAATAATGAGACAGATAGCACCGGCAACTGTGAAACCAGGTGGCAGATATTCGATGAATCCAATACAGTAGTGGCATCACGTTTGGTTTCAGCTATTAATACGACTTATATAGATACGGTTAATTTAGCGCCGGGCAGCTATCAACTCGTTATTACCGATGGCAGTTGTGATGGCCTGCAGTGGTGGGCTAATTCAGGTACTGGCATTAGTGCCGGCTATTTAAACGTAAAAAAATTAACAGGAGTGAATATCCCTATGAACGGCTATACTTATGGCGGCACATATAATAACGATTTTGGCTGTGGGTTTACGCAATATTTCACCACCAACTGGCCTGCCGGTGTTAATGATCTTTCCGAAAGCCATATAGGGCTTGAAGCATATCCTAATCCCGCCCAAAACACGGTAAATATTGATATATCAGGTATGCAGCAGGTAAAAGGTAAAATACAGGTTATTGACGTATTGGGCAGGGTAGTGTCTGAAAAAACATTTACGGATATACATAGCCAGCTCAATGTTGAGGAATTATCTAACGGGGTATATACACTATTATTCATAGATGACAAACAACCAAACATTAAGCTGGCCACACGGCTACTGATAGCAAAATAATGACAATCTTAATGTTTTTGAATAATCAACATATATAGTTCGGTAAACTTCCCTATTCCCGGCTGCAGATTTTGTTTTCTAAGTTAATGCAGCTATTTTAGCAAAAAACATGGCTTAATGAAAAGATTTTTGACCATTGCAGCCGCTTTAATGACAGGCATAGCTACCCTTACTTTTACAGGTTGCGGCACTAATAATACTATTGCGGTTTACCCAAATGCTATGACCGCTACCATCAAAGGCGTGCTTGCATTTTCCGCTTCAGGATCAAACATAAGTGTCACTAAGACAAATGGCACACTTATTATATTTGCGACAGCGACCTCAAAATCAAAGATAACTATAACAATCCCCCAGTTTTCTGCTACGCCGGGAACGATGGCTATTAACAATATAGGCCTTCCTGCCTGCGCGACTTATGATAGCCTGGGGCATGGTACAGCGCTCCTTGCAAGTACCGGAACGATCACATTTACTACAGTTTCTCCTTATCTCGAAGGTACTTTTAGCTTTGTGTGTTCAGATTCCACAAAGATTACTGAAGGCACGTTCAAGACCAAAGCTCCTTAACCTGCTTTTGTTATTTCATCGTTGAAATCTTCACCGGGTAGCTTTCTTATTATTGGATCATGGTTCCGGGATTTTGTAACTTTGAATTTCATGTCAGACAGAATAGACAGAATAAAGGCATTTTTAAAAGATGCTCCAGCCGATTGTTTTTTAAACCACGCCATAGCTCTCGAATATGTGAAGGCCGGTGATGAAGAAAACGCCAAAAAGCATTTTGAACTGAACCTCAGCAATGATCCCGCATATATAGCGACTTACTATCACCTCGGTAAATTGCTGGAAAGGCTGGGGCAGCAGGAAAATGCCGTCAAAATATATGAGGCCGGTATGGAGCAGGCCAGGGCGGCAAAAGACATGCATACTTATAGCGAACTGCAAGGCGCTTATGAAGACCTAGTTTATTAATAAAACTGAAAACTAAATGCCCGGCAAACTACTGCAACAATTCCATGAACATTGGTCCCGATACTGTATCAGGCAGGGAAAATCTGCTGCAGATGGTGCGATCTGTTTGCTTGCTGTCAGTGGCGGAGCGGATTCTATGGTGATGGCAGACCTTTTTCTGAAAAGCAGGATACCGTGTGCCATTGCGCATTGCAACTATGGGTTGAGGGGCGAGGCTTCTGACCTCGACGAGCAACTGGTGCATGACTGGTGCAAAGCGCATAACATACCATTCCACAGTACAAAGTTTGATACCAAACAAAAGGCGCTTGAATGGAAGAAAGGGATACAGGAAACCGCCCGCATCCTGAGGTATGAGTGGTTTGAACAAATAAGAAAGGGAAATCATTATACTAAAATAGTTACCGCCCACCATGCCAATGATAATGTGGAAACCCTGCTCATCAACCTTTTTAAAGGAACCGGCATCAGCGGACTGCATGGCATACTGCCTGAACAGGGCCATATTATCCGCCCACTGTTATTCGCAGGCAGGGAAATGATCACAGCCTATGCTCACGAAAACAAGGTGTCCTACAGGGAAGACGCATCTAATGCTACTGATGATTACCTGAGAAATGCAGTACGGCATAATATTGTACCGGCTGTTAAGCAATTATTCCCCAATGCGGTAACGAATGTAAATGAAAGCATCAGTCGCTTTGCGGAAACTGAAATACTATACAGGAAAGCGATAGAACACGAACGGAAACAACTGCTGCAGCAAAGAGGGCAGGACTATTATATTCCTGTACTGAAGCTACGTCATCATGAGCCTTTAGCCACTATTATCTACGAACTGCTTGTCCCGTTTGGGTTCACATCGGCACAGGTGCCGAATGTGCTGGACTTGCTTCAGGCCGAAAGCGGGCATTATATATTATCGGCTACACACCGTGTCATCCGGAACAGGAGCTTCCTGGTCGTAACGACACTGCCTGCCACCACCGCCGATCTCATTATAATTGAATCTGCGCCATGCACCATTGATACCGGCAAATACAGCTTTTCATTCTCCATTCAGGATAAGCCTAAAGTGATTCCGTCAAACAAAGACGAAGCAATCATAGACCTTAAAGAGATAGAATTTCCCCTCATGCTTCGCAAATGGCGTACCGGAGATTATCTCTACCCGCTGGGTATGAAGATGAAAAAGAAAAAGGTAAGCAGGTTGCTTGTTGATGAAAAAATACCGCTCCACGGGAAAGAGGATATACGCATATTGGCATGTAATAATAGGGTGGCATGGGTCTCAGGCATAAGGCTGGATGAACGGTTTAAGGTAAAGGATAGCACAGAAAAAGTATTGGTTGTAAAGCGTCAGCTTCTATGAATTTCCGTTCCGGAAATAAACTGCTTTGCAGGCCTGTCCAAGATTTGACAACTTTGGCAAAGTTGTCAAATCTATCCCGAAATGTGGGTTTTCAAAATGTGTCAATTTGTTGACACTTTTTTCGCCCTTAGTGCCTATAGTTCATTAGCTGCTCTATAAATAACCGGCCATGTGTCGGGTCCAACAGGAAAGCAAAAATAAGTCCGTAGGCAGAGCCCCAGAAGTGCGCGCTATGGTTTATATTTCCGGCGCCTCTGCGTGACATATAAGCCTCATAAGCGAGGTATATTGCGCCAAATACAATGCTTGGAATACTTACCCCCGGAATGATAATCAGACCAATATTAGACCTGGGTTCAAAGTAGATCATAAAAAATATTATTGATGCCACGCCTCCGGATGCACCAAGTGAGCGGTAACTGCTGTCATGCCTGTTCTTAAGAAAAGAGGGGAGGGATGCAACAATTATTCCTGATAAATATAACAGTAAGAATAATTCGTTAGGATCGCCTAATTGCCTGAATATATATTCAACAGTTATTCCAAAAGTGTAAAAAGCGTACATGTTGAAAAGCAAATGCCCCCAGTCTGCATGAATAAAACCGGAGGATAACAACCTGTAGTATTCTGCAGGGTTGTCCATTTGCCTTGGCCAAAGTATCAGTTTGCTATATATCGTTTCATTATTGAAAGCGGCAATGGAGATAAGGACAGTAATGATTGTAATTATTATAGTATAATTCATTTTATCAGGTTGAAAATATGCCCATCGCGGCGGGCTGATTATTTTTTGTCGGGTTGTGATTGCCACCTGGCCACTATAGGGATCATATTGTTGTACACAGTATCCATTTCATCAGGATGATTTTTATACCAGGTGATGCTTTGTGTAAACTGCTCCTCTGTGATCTTGTAATGTGCGAAAATGTCTTTATAATAAACAGAAAGAGAGTCGAAATTTTTAGAACCGCCCCTGTGCAGGCTATCCTTTACATTGATGCAGTATGCTTCAGCGAGGTTTATGTCCAGCAATACTTTCTGCATCACCTTTGGCGGCAAATGATCTCCGCTGAAATTACTGTTGTTCCTGCACGACTGCATTATTGCAGCAGCAACAATTAAGATGAATATAGTATGCAGTGATATTTTCACTCTTATAGGAATTTGAAATTTGCTATTTGGAATTTGTTTTTTGGTCCCGATAACTATCGGGATGTTATTTCTACTTTACTTACGACTCACAACTTACGACTTATGACTCACCTTAGCGCATTATACTTGGCTGCATTCGGCACATCCATGGCGGTGAGCAAAGTTATATATTGACCCCTTTCCTGCTTAGGGGCCTGGGCAAGCAGATGCAATATCTCCTCTGATTTAGCGTTAAAGAAAAACTGAATTACTATTGAGTTAGGGTTCTCCCTGTTTACCTGGTATAGCTTTTTCAGGTTCACTAATATTCGTGTCCGGGACTCATTAGGCCTGGCATACATACTATCCAGCCCTTCGCGGTGCATCTGGTACCAAAAGTTGCGCACGTCCTGGAAACGGGTGTTCAGCAACTGATCTGCGATCCAATAGCGGTTACGTGTATTTTCCACCGATTTCCAGCCTGTAATACCTTTCCCGTCGGGAGCATTGTTCACTACGTTCTGGGCTTTTTTCAGGAAGTTGGTCCCCCCGGACGGTGAAAAACTATCATAGTCGAGCGCAAGTACCAGGTATGCGTAATAAGCCATTATTGCAGTAAGATTTGACGCCATGGGGTCTGTGCCCGACACCTGGTTATCATCAAAACGAAGGGAATTGTATTGCGTAAAACGAAAGACAACATCTTTATCCACATAGTTGACCATCGTGGAAGTATAAGTGGCGTTATATACCGGGCGTGTAGCCTGTATGCTAAAGGTCGCGGTATAGGCGTCAGGGTCTCCGCCTACTTTGTTGCTTACGAGGTTTATGAAGATGTTGCAATCTATTTTCTCAGCAGGGGAAAAGTCATCAGTGGTCCATTTATGCGTATTCATGAATTCAGTGAGCGCCTTCTGCATATCGTTAAATACCTGCAGATCCACACCTGTTATCTTATCGTGCATCACTGTCACCTTACAATTGAACTCCTGCGCACGCCCGGCTACACATAAGCATATTAGACAAGCGCAAAACAATATCTTTATACACTGCAATGGATAATAAAGTGGTTTTTTAGTTACAGCTTTCGTGCCCTTTGTGATTACCATTGTGTTCTTTGTGGTTAAATTTTATATAACATTTTATCTCTTTTGAAGAGTAGCAGACCGTAATTCTAAAATATGGCCAACAATAGCCGTGGCGGCTTCTGCCTTGCTTTGCAGCGGCAATTCCACATCTGCGCCTTCACGCTTCAGCAGGGTTATCTTATTTGTATCATGCCCGAAGCCCGCGCCCTCATCCCGCAGGGAGTTGAGCGCTATCATATCTGCGTTCTTCTCCCTGAGCTTCTTCCGCGCGTTATCCAGTTCATTATTCGTCTCTAATGCAAAACCTACTAACGTTTGCCACGGCTGTTTTATTTTGCCGAGGCCGGCCAGTATATCCTCCGTTTTGGTAAGCGTTAAGGCCAGTTCGCCTTCTTTCTTCTTTATTTTCTCACCTGCCTGCGTCTGTGGCCTGTAGTCGGCTACGGCGGCTGCAAGCACTGCAATATGCACGTTTTTGAATGTTCCAACGCAGGCTTCATACATCTCATGGGCGCTCTCTACCTCTATGGTGTGTATGCGTGAATGATAAGTATGCTCATGCGAAGGGCCAAGTACTAACGTTACATCAGCGCCTTTATTTGCCAGCGCTTCAGCTATAGCCACGCCCATTTTGCCGGAGGAGAAATTGCCAATAAACCGCACCGGGTCTATGCGCTCATAAGTAGGGCCTGCTGTTACCAGCGCTTTCATGCCTTTGAGGGGTTTGCTGTCTTCAGAAAAAAAAACAGCCAGGCGCTTGAGTATGTCTTCCGGCTCCGCCATCCTGCCTTCACCTATAAGGCCGCTGGCAAGCTCGCCATGAGCTACCGGTAAGATGTGGTTTCCCCACGTACGCACTTTCCTGATATTGGCCTGCGTGGAAGGGTGCAGCCACATATCCTCATCCATAGCCGGGGCTATGAATACCGGGCAGCGGGCGGATAGATATACAGCACATACCAGATTGTCGCACAATCCGTTAGCGAGCTTACCTAAAGTATTAGCGCTGCACGGGGCTATCACCATAGCATCAGCCCAAAGCCCCAATTCCACATGGTTATTCCAGTCATTGCCGTCACTGACATTAGCGAGAACAGGATGCCTCGAAACTGTAGCAAGCGATAAGGGGCTTACAAAGTGCGTGGCAGCCTCCGTTACCAGCATCCTTACCTCAGCCCCTGCCTTGGTAAGCAGGCGCACGAAATGAGGCATTTTATAAGCCGCAATGCTGCCTGTAACAGCCACTACTATTTTTTTGCCTTGTAAGTACATATTGAAAACTACCGCAAGTTAGGCTAAATTGGTTAATTGGTTAATAAGGTAAAAGGTTAAAAAGTTAATTAACTCAAGTTGATAGTTGAAAAGGTTTTAACGCTGAGGCCGCAAAGTAAATGCAAAGAAGGCGCAGAACTCGTGTTTCGTATTATTTACATACATATACTTAGTGTAACACGTATTATTTGGCAGTTCATCGTTTGATCAATATCGTACCTGTAAATGTATTTTGTCCGCCTTTTATATTTGGAGCGTTTAGTTTTATGAGGTAGTAGTAAGTGCCATCAGGCAGTAGGCCGTTTTTGCCTGTCCCCGCCCAGTCATTTTTATAGTTAGTCTTTTCGTACAGCAAATCCCCCCATTTGTCAAATATCTGAACCATATTATTTGGATAGAGGTATAGGCCGTCTATTACCCATACGTCATTATATCCGTCACCATTGGGGGTTATCACATCCGGTATCTCTATATAGAAACAGGTATCTTCAACAACGGTCACTGATAGCCCCTTTATACAAATATTAATATCAGTAACTGTTACAGAATAATTCCCTGAGCTCAAACCTTTAATTTCTTCGCCGGTAGCGCTGTTGTTTGACCACATGTAGCTATATGGCTGTGTACCGCCAACTACATCAATATGAATACTGCCGGTATTATTATGACAACGATCGTTTGTTATATATGGCGTTACGACAAGTGAATCAGGTTCTGAAATATAAAAACTGTCTGTCAGGGTACATTGTGTAGGAACCTCAGTGACCTTCAATATATAGAGTCCCGTGTCAAGGCCGGATATGGAAGTATCGGTACTGCCGTTTGACCAAAGATACCGGACAGGAGGTAAAGCATCACTTAAAATAATGGATATTTTTCCGTCATTATTTCCATAGCATGTTACCAGTGAAATAGTGCTGTCAGTGGCAAATGCAGCCTGCGCCATCACCGTTACCGTAAACGCAGTTGCGCTGTAACAGCCGTTTGAATCAGTCGCTGTTGTATAACTGACAATTGCAGTGCCTGCAGTAACTGCATGCACAACGCCGCTAATGCTATCTATTGTTGCTACCGGGGCATTACCGCTGTTCCAGAGGCCTCCTTTAGTTGAATCGGTCAATGTGAACCGCGCGCCTTTACATATTTTGGATTGCCCCATTATGCTATCTATAACTGGCGCAGGGTAAACGGTGATCATTTTGGTGACGGTATCGGCACAAAAGCCATTATATACAATATATCGGACACGATCAATACCGGCTGACAGGCCAAAAACACTAATTACTCCTGCATAAAAGGGAGTCATTGTGGCGACAACGCCAGACATAGAACTCCATGTGCCTCCATATACTGTATCAGTTAACATGACCGATGTGCCCTGGCATAAGGCTGAAACGCCGGATATGATACCTGCATCAGGAAAGGGGTAAACATTGATTGTTTTAGTTTCAGTGCCGGTACAGCCCGAGCCGTTAGTTACCTGCAAAGTAACTGTATAAGAACCCACGGTATCAGCAGTAAACCAGGGAGCGCTCAAAGTGCTTGTATCACCATTAAAAGTCCATAGCCTACTGGTAATTGCTGACGAATAACTGCCCGATGTATCTATACATTTAAAAACAGAGTCAAGGCATAGATGCTCAGGAACCATAATAAAACCCGGGCTGATATTATCAACCTTTATGGTGTCGGTTCCGGTGATAATGGTGTGGCATCCAAAGCTATCAGTCAATACCATTTTTGGCACATAAACACCCGGCAACGAATAAATGTGAACAACTGTTGTTGTCAGTGTCGGCGAAGTAGTTGTGCCATCGCCAAAATCCCAGGCGATAGTTGCCACATGGCTGGCATTTGCACTGAAATTTACTGTTAGCGGGACACAGCCATGTGTGGGAGTTATAGTGAAAGTTCCTGTAGAACCATGTACCCTTATATGCCCTATAGCTGTATCAGCGCAGCCGTTAGTATCAATAGCGATAAGCTGGACTGTGAAGTAGCCATAAAGAGTATAGAGATTGCCCGGAGAGGGTATCGGAGAAGTATGGCCATCACCAAAATCCCAGTTATAGCTTGCAGCGCCACTGCTGCCATTTGTAAAAATTACCAATAACGGCGGACAGACAACAGTATCGCTCATGGTAAAAGATGCATGTGGTTTTGTAATGGTGATATAATTGACATACCGGGCTGTATCCACACAGCCGGATGGGTCTGTAACGACATGCGTCACAGTATAGGTTCCCGTTGCGGAATAAACGTGAGTGGGCGAAGCCACTGAGGATATTGCACCATCACCAAAGAACCATTGCGACCCTGTGGTTCCCGGATACAGCCGTGTAAATGCTATATTGTTGCCAATGCATGTGTGCAAAGCGCTTGATGTAAATGATGCATCAGTATGTGATACATTTACGAGGGAAGTGCTATTCATGGTATCCATGCATCCCTGGCTGTCTGTTACAATTTCCTGCACGTCATATATGCCCGGAACTGTGTAAGTATGTGATACCAATGAAGCAATACCTGAGGTGGTTGAGCCGTCACCGAAAGACCATTCGAAGTTTGTAAAAGTTACCCCCGCTATATCTGTACTGTGATCAGTGAAGGTATCGGTACGAGGTGTACAGCCGTTCGGGGACGTCGCTGTGAATATGGTGACTGGTTTTGATACAGAAATATAGCTGGTTTTAATACCCGTACAGCCTGAACCGTTAGTTACCTGTAAAGTAACAGCATAAGAACCCACGGTATCAGCTATGAACGATGGGGCGCTCAAAGTACTTGTATAGCTTCTAAAAGTCCACAGCCAACCGGTAATTGGGGATAAGTAAGAGCCTGAGGTATCAATACAATTAAAAACAGTGCCCAGGCATAGAATGAAAGGAGTTATAATAAACCCGGGGCTGATCGAGTCGGCTTTTATAGTGTCAGTTCCGATGATCGTGGCGTGACATCCAAAGCTATCGGTCAATACCAGCTTGGGTAGATAAGCACCCCGCAACGAATAAATATGTGAGGCAGTCGTTGATAAAGACGGCACACTGGTTGTACCATCGCCAAAATCCCATACGGCAGAGGCTACATGACTAAAGCTTGCATTGAAATTCACCGTTAGCGGTGCGCATCCATAAGTGGGCGTTGTGGTGAAAACTCCCGTAGAGCCATGTACCCTTATATGCCTGGTAGCTGTATCTGCACAGCCGTAAGTATCGGTGGCAATAAGCCTGACCGGTAAGTAACCCCAAAGAGTATAGAGATTGCTCGGAGCTGTTGCTATTGAAGTGTGACCATCACCAAAATCCCAGTTATAGCTTGCAGCGCCACTGCTGCCATTTGTAAAAGTTACCAATAACGGAGGGCAAACAACAGTATCGCTCATGGTAAAAGATGCATGAGGTTTTGTAATGGTGATATAATTGACATACCGGGCTGTATCCACACAGCCGGATGGGTCTGTAACGACATGCATCACAGTATAGGTACCGGTTGCTGTATAAATGTGAGACGGCGATGCGACTGAAGATGTAGCGCCATCGCCAAAGAACCAATGTGATCCTGTTGTGCCCGGATACAACCGTGTAAATGTAACACTGCTGCCAATGCATGAATGCAAAGCGCTTGATGTAAATGACGCATCAGTGTGGGATACATTGATCAGGGCAGTGTTTTTCATGGTATCCATACATCCATGGATATCTGTTACTATCTCCTGCACATCATATATACCTGGAACTGTGTACGTATGTGACACCAATGAAGCAGTACCTGAAGTGGTTGATCCGTCACCAAAAGACCACTCGAAGTTTGTAAAAGTTACCCCGGGTATGTCTGTGCTGTGATCTGTAAAATTAACGGTATGAGGTGTACAGCCGTTAGGTAACGGAGCGGTGAATGAGGTGACCGGTTTTGACACGGAAATATAGTTAGTTGCAGTGCCGTTACAGCCCGAGTCGTTAGTTACTTGTAAAGTAACAGAATAAGAACCCACTGCATTAGCAGTAAACGAGGGAGCGCTCAATGTGCTCGTATCGCCATTAAAGGTCCAGAACCTGGTAGTAATTGCAGACCAGTAACTGCCTGATGTATCAGTACAGGTAAAAACAGAACCGGGGCACAAATTCGCAGGGGTGATAATAAACCCGGGTCTGACACCATTAACTTTTATGGTGTCGGCTCCGGGACTTGCGGTCTGGCACCCATTGCTATCGGTCAATATCAGTTTTGGCAAATAAGAACCCGGCAAAGAATAAATGTGAGCGGCTGTTGTTGACAAGGATGGAGCACTGGTAGTGCCATCGGAAAAATCCCAAACGATAGTGGGCGAGCCGGTAAGACTTGCACTGAAATTAACCGTTAATGGGGCGCATCCGCTTATGGAGGGGGTTGTTGTAAAAACTCCTATATAACCATATACCCTTACATGCCCGGTAGCTGTATCTGTGCAGCCATTGGTGTCTATCGCCACAAGCTGAGCAGAGAAGTAGCCAGGAATGATATAGAGATTGTTTGGAGCTGTTCCCATGGAAGAATTACCATCGCCAAAGTGCCAGTTATAATTTGCGGCGCCACTGCTGCCGTTTGTAAAAGTTACCAATAACGGAGGGCAGATGGCTACTGTATCGCTCATGGTAAAAGAAGCGTGCGGTTTTGTAATGGTGATATAATTGACATACCGGGCTGTATCCACACAGCCGGTTGGGTCTGTAACGACATGCATCACAGTATAGGTTCCGGTTGCCGAATAAACGTGAGTTGGCGAAGCAACTGATGAGGTATCGCCATCGCCAAAGAACCATTGCGATCCTGTTGTACCCGGATACAAACGGGTAAATGTAATATTGCTGCCAATGCATGTATGCAAAGTGCCAGATGTAAATGATGCATCAGTATGGGACACATTGACAAGGGCAGTGCTTTTCATGGTATCCATACACCCCTGGCTGTCTGTTACTATCTCCTGCACATTATATATGCCGGGGGTAGTATAGGTGTGGGATACCAATGATGCAGTACTGGTAGTGGTTGCTCCATCACCAAAAGACCATTCGAAGTTTGTCAAAGTTACCCCTGGTATATCTGTACTATGATCCGTAAAATTAACTGTATATGGTATGCAGCCATTTGGTGATGGCGCAGTGAATGAGGTGGCTGGTTTTGAAACAGATATGTAGTTGGTTTTGATAACTGTATCCACACAGCCATGGTCATCAATAGTAGTGAGCTTTACAGAATAAAAACCTCTGGCATAAAAAGTGTCTGTAAATGTTGATGAAATATAGGAATAGTACCTGAAAGAATCATTGATGAACCAGCGATAATTATAAACAGAGCCTCCTGTGATTTGGGGTGTAAAATTTACAATGCCGTATTTGCATACAGTAGTATCGTCTGCTGTGAAATCGGACGTAGGATTGAAGATATCAATAAGCTGGCTTGTCATATCCCAACACCCGGTAGTCGCATTATAAGTAGTAAGCGTAGCGGTATAAGCTGCAATTGACGGATAATTGTGCACAGGATTCAGTGCTGTGGATGTAGTGCCATCACCAAACTGCCATAAGACACTGTCGGCTCCGAGAGAGCTGTTAACAAAGGAAACTTGTGTAACTGGCGATGTACATTGATATACAGGACTAAAAACAGCATTTGGCGAATCTATAACTATCGAATACGGGCCTGTGAATGGTGTCCCGGGGCAATTGTGATAGCTTGCAACAAGGGTGGCTATAAAAATGCCGGGAGTTGGGTATGCATAATATATAGTTCTTGCCGTATCGGTCAAAGAACCTCCATTACCAAAAGACCACGAGAACAAGTTAGCGGAATCGTTGGTCGTAGCAGTAAACGTTATTGCTCTGTCTGCACAGGCGTGTGTAGGCGTAACAGAAAAGGTTGCCACAGGAGGCGTGCCTGTAGCCACCTGCACGGAATCAGTTGCTGTGCAGCCATTGCCTGTAACTATTGTGACCGTTACTTGATATAAACCTGTGGCTGTATAAGTATGTGAGGGAGCGGCAGTGCTTACTGTGGGTGATCCGTCTCCAAATTGCCATGTATAAGATGCGATACCATAAGGGTAGGGATGGAGACCTGAAGGTTGCGTGGTCAGGGCGGTGACATTGAAATTCGTGGTGAGGGGAATACAACCGCTGGCATTAACTGCCGTTGTGTTAAGAAAAAGGTCATACTGTACAAATGAGTCTCTTCGGGTAGTGATACAGCCCCATGTATTGACAGCTTGCATGGTTACAACATGGTTGCCATTTGAGGCAAAAGCATGAACAATTGTATCGTCCGCTCCGGTAGCGCCATCGTCAAACTGCCATGTTATGGGTATTGCGGGAGGTGCCGTTGCTGTATATGTTACGGGTGCATTTGCGGGGCATGGATGTATAGGTGATATAGCAAAGCTTGCCGTAGGGCCTGTTATTATAGCTATATTGTGTGGGACTGTATCGTAACAAAATCCATCATATTCGATAAGGGATACGATATAGCTGCCTGTGACGGAATAGGTATGGGTGGCCGTCATATCAGATGTGGAAGTGTCCCCATCGCCAAAGAGCCACCTGCCTGATATATGTGCTGTGCTGGTATTATGAAAGGTTACAGGGGAGTTGAGGCATGCTGTATCCGGCCTTGAGAAGCCGGCTATAAGACTGCCCGCAGATAGGTAAGATGGCCGGGAGAGGCTGTCTGTACATCCATTGCCATCTGTTACCCTGAGGGTTACCGGGTAGGTACCGTGTACCGTGTAATCGTGTACCGGGTTTACGAGCGCTGATGAACCACCATCGCCAAATGACCATGTATAAGCTAACACGGGCGTTCCCGTGGTGAGGTTGGTAAATATGGCATGGCCGGGTACACTGCAAAAGTGTGTGTTGCTCACAGTAAAATCGGGTATGGCGGGCGTATAGACATATACGTATGATGATCGCGTGAGTAAACTTTGGCAGCCTTTGCTGTTTGTTACAAACAGGGTGATATTGTAATACCCGGGTGTATTAAAAGAATGGGAAGGAGCAGCGTTTGTGCTTGACGTACCATCACCGAAATTCCATAAATTATTGATGGTACCGGAAGTATCACCAACAAGTGTATAGGTAAAAGTTACCGGTACGCCGGGGCACACAGTAGTATCATTAGCAATAAAATTTACCGCAGATGCCGAATCTACCTTTATGATCATTGTATGAATATCAGATGAGGCGCCATTGTATGCTGTAAGTGTTACCGTATAGGTGCCCATAACAATATAACTTGTTGAAGGATTCGTAAGAGGAGTAGTAACCCCATTACCGAGATCCCAGAAATAACTTGTAGCCCCTGTGGAAGTATTGGTAAAATGTACTATTAATGGTACGCAGCCTTCGGTGGAATCGGCAGTAAAGTTTGCAATTTGTCCGCTTACTGAAAAGACAGGAAGAAAAAATAAAAGAAATATGCGGACAAGAAATTTCATAGGCTTATTGGTAAGAGTCAAGTAAAAATACAAATAAGATATTTATATTTTTCAATTTTTATTAAATATTTTATTTATTGCCGGCAAGATGAGGAACGTAATTTTAGGATTGCGCTTGAAAGAATAGGTAACCTAATAGGAGTTCTGTAGCCATGCTAACCCGTATCTAAGCAATTCAGCCAGAAAGCCCAGGGCGCTATGGCTATGGCTGCCTATATCAATAACATTTTTATTAGCATAAGGTATAAAAAAAGGGTTGTTCAGTGATGAACAACCCTTTATTGGTAATAACTCTGTTTTATGCAGTTTGGAGCGCTTTTTCTTTTACGAATTCAGCGCTGGCCTGAATGGAAACTTCATGTCCAAGCAAGATGCCTCCTGTTTCTGAGGCCATGCTATAGCTTACTCCATAGTCCATACGGTTGAGATTGCCGGTTATCTCAAACCCGGTACGGGTATTGCCCCAGGGATCTTGCATAACGCCGCCGGACGCTACGTCCAAAGTAATTGGTTTGCTTACTCCGCGCATGGTAAGTGTGCCATGTAATTTATAGGTTTCCGGCCCTGTTTTTTCGAGTTTATCACTTTCAAATGATAATTGCGGATGGCGCTCTGCATCAAAAAAATCATTTGATCTGAGATGCGCATCCCGCTGCTCATTATTGGTAGAGATGGAATTAATGTCTGCCGTAAAATGCACCTTTGCAGTAGTTATATCATCTCCCTGAGTCTCTACTGTTACATTAAATTGCTTGAAATGGCCGGTTACTTTTGAAACCATAAGGTGTTTTACCTTGAATTGTACTTCTGAATGTGCCGGATCTAATATCCATTTTGTGTTTGTCATGTTGTTTTGTTTTTTGTGTTTTATTTTGATTAATTGGTTTTTACTGTTTCGCATACTCCATCCGGAGTACATACATTGTCCTGTGTATTCATGTTTTTTAACGGGTTCTCTTTTTCGTATTCCTGCCATGCCTGTTGTAAAGCATCAGTAAATACTTCTGTTGGTTGCGCGCCTGATATGCCATACTTACCGTTTAGTACAAAAAATGGTACACCGCTGATACCAAGTGTTTGCGCCATAGCAATATCCTCATGAACTTTATCAGCATAGGCATCGCTACTGAGCATTTCCCCGACTTCTATTGCGCGTAACCCAAGTTCCATACCAATCTGCAACAGCGTATTATGGCTGCTGATGTTTTTCCCATCAGTGAAATAAGCGTTGAAAAGCCTTTCTTCGGCAGCATCGCCTAAACCATGTGTTTTAGCCAACTGGATGAGCCTGTGGGCATCAAAGGAATTGGCTATAACTGCTTTATCGAAATGGTAGGTAAGCCCTGCTTCTTTAGCCGTCTGTGCGAGTTGGTTATGTACCCGCACTGACCATTCAAGGGATTGCCCTTTACGTTCGGCTAAGTAGCTATATAAGTCTTTGTCAGGCTGGGACTTCATAGTGGGGTCAAGCTGGAAACTATGCCATACTATCTTCACTTCATCCTTATGGCCAGACTGCTCCAGGGCGCCTTCAAGCCTGCGTTTGCCTATATAGCAGAAGGGGCACATTATGTCTGACCAGATATCAATTTTCATTTTCATCCTTTTATATTGTTATTAAATTTTATGCCATGAATTATATCTAACAGTATTAATTTTTATGTAAAAAAATAGATTATTCTGTAAGGCCTTTAATAAACCCTTTAATAAAGTCTTTCAATATTGTTTTATTAAACTCATCCTTTGTCATATCAAAGTGGGTAACAGGTGGTGATACAAGGTTTATAGAAACGAGGCCGTGTATCATGGACCAGAAAGAATGTACTTTCAACCAAATATCCTGTTCCGACCGTGGGTTCTTCCCTCCCTTCTGTATCTCGTCAATAGTAGAGTAAATAACACCAATAAATGCGTTCAGTTCCGGTACTTTTGTAAGGCTCTCGCAAGTGGGCATACCGAGGCCATACATAAGCTGGTAGTATTCTTTATTCCTGAAAGCAAAATCCCAGTAAGCATACGCAATGGCTTCCAGTTGCAGCGCCGGTTTCTTATGCTGCTTTTTTGCTTCGGTTAGCTTATCTCCCAATAACTTAAACCCTTTCCTGTTGAACTCTGAAAGTATAGCTTCTTTATTTTCGAAATGGTCATACACAACGGGGATGCTATATTCAATAGCATCAGCAATCTTGCGGATAGAGAGATTCTGCCAGCCTTCTTCATTTACCAGATGCCAGGCCGACTGAAGAATGCTATCCCTCACTTCCTTTCTTTGCCTTTCTTTACGTTCTGTGATTCCCATATACTGCTCGTTATTTTTACTAACAGCGTTAGCAAAGATACGATTTAAATTTGAAAATCAAAAAAAGTTGAGAAATTATAAATATTCAGCGCAAGGCACTTTATGTTACGATACAAAATCACGGTAT
>JBIOGX010000010.1:0-18711 GCA_044448445.1 Chitinophagales bacterium | reverse complement strand
GTGCTGGTATCATTAATAGCATACCTGGCGTTAGTAGTTTGCGGTGTTTACAGACTGTTCAAAAATAATAAAGACCCCTGGGCATTCGGGATACTCTTTTTCTTATTTACCTTATCCTTGTTTACCAATATTCCTTTCATTGTTGGCGCTACACAGGCCGACCGGTTGATCTTTTTTGCATCCGCCGGAATTTGTTTACTCATAGCGCTGGCGATAGAAAAGTTGCTATTAAGGTCGGGGGAAATAACCATATTAATGACCAGGAAAGCCCTGGTATTATTTGCTGTTTGCTTTGTCTATGCAGTAGTCACGGTTAGCCGCAACAAGGATTGGAAGGACGATTATACGCTCTTTATGACAGATGTTACAAAATCTCCAAACAATACAAGGCTATATGCTTTCGCAGGTACAGAGTTGCAAAAAAAATATGAGGAAGAACCTGACCCCGAAAAGAAAGCACGAATAAATAATGAATGTGTTCTATACCTTAAAAAATCACTGGAAATATACCCCGGCAATGCGCAGGCCCAGGCAGAACTGGGGACAGCCTATTTAATCGGCGAGGAATTTGATTCATCAATTCTGCATTTTAAACGTGCTATTGAATTAGATCCTGGCAGGATCAGCGCTATTACAAATTTAGGCTCCCTCTATTCCATGCAACACAAGTTTGGAGAGGCAATACCTTATTTTCAAAAATCAGTGGCATTAGAACCTGTGGATACACAATCATGGTTTAACCTCGCTATCAGCTACATGCAAATTAAAAAATATGATTCCGCTATATATGCTTTCAACAAAACTATCATGCTTAACCCGGCATATAATAAATATGCGTCCTTTGTAAACACTGCAGTAGCCTATAAAATGATGGGAAAAACGGATTCTGCACAAAAATATGAAACGATAGCAAAGCAATACTACCCTGGTTTTAGCCTTGAGGCAATCAAAGTCAAATAAAAGACGGAACTTTGACAAAGAAATCCCGATATAGTGTTGTTAGATAACCATGGAAGAATAATCAATTATTTACGGCTGGCGGTAACCGACAGGTGTAACCTCCGTTGTTTTTATTGTATGCAGGAAGATGGAATAGAGTGGTTGTCTAAGCGTGAACTGATGACCTATGAAGAGATGCTGCGCGTTTGTTCATTGCTGGTAAGAATGGGTGTTGAAAAGATACGCATCACAGGCGGTGAGCCCTTTGTAAGAAAAGATATAATGTCTTTCCTGTTCAGCCTCTCAAAACTCAATAGGCTCAAACAAATAACCATCACCACTAATGGTGTGCTTACTGCGCCATATATACCGGCATTGAAAAAGCTGGGTATTCGTTCGGTAAACCTGAGCGTGGATACATTGGACAGGAACCGTTTTTTTGCAATTACCCACCGCGATGAATTTCCCGCAGTAATGGGAACACTGGACGAATTGCTGCGCCATGAAATGGATGTAAAGATCAATGCCGTTGTGATGGAAGGAAAGAATATAGAGGACATTATCCCGTTGGTATCCCTTACGAAAGATGTGCCTGTAAGTGTGCGTTTCATAGAGGAAATGCCTTTTAATGGCAGGGGTAACAATTCCCCTGCGCTTCATTGGGATCATATAAAAATCCTGGAGACAATCAAAGAATATTTCCCTTCCATTCAAAAGATACCCGATCCTCCTTTTTCAACATCATACAACTACTATATTCCCGGCCACAAAGGCAGCGTGGGTATTATTGCAGCCTATACCCGCTCATTTTGCGGCGCCTGTAACCGCATCCGCATAACACCTGTTGGGATGCTCAAAACATGCCTGTATGATAATGGGGTATTGAATATTAAAGACCTTGTGCGTGAGGGTATGAGTGATGAGGATTTGAGCGCAACATTGATAAATGCTATTAATCACAGGGCAAAAGACGGTTGGGAAGCTGAACAGAATGTAGTGCACGAATCTATGGCCAGCATCGGCGGTTAACACAGTAATTTAATTTAGCATGAAAAACATGGTTACTGTTGCGGAAGCGGAACAAATAATTATATCAAAGGTTAAAAACTATGGCTCAGAGTTCATTTCTTTTGAAATGGCTTTGGAAAGAGTATTGGCTGAGGATATTAAAGCAGACAGGGACCTGCCGCCATGCAACCGCGTAACCATGGATGGCATTGCCATTAGTTATGCCACATTTGAAAAAGGAGCCCGTTCTTTTCCTGTCAAAGCCACTATAGCCGCCGGAGATGTACCTGTTGATATTGCCGCCGATGAATGTGTAGAAATTATGACAGGGGCTGCCTTACCTGCTACAGCAGACACGGTTGTACGCTATGAAGATGTTGTTATCAATAATGGAATCGCAACAGTACATACCGAAACAATAAGAAAAGCACAAAACATTCATCACAAGGGAAAAGATAAAAAACAAAATGATACCGTTGCTACGGCAGGCCGGTTCATTGACCCTGCACTGATAAGCATGGCTGCCTCTGTCGGCAAGAATAGGTTGTTGGTGAAGAAGCTACCCAAAGTAGTAATCATTTCTACCGGCACTGAATTGGTCGCAGTCACTGATCAGCCTTCTTCCTACCAGGTCAGGAGCTCCAATACGCACACCATAAAAGCTGTTTTGAAACGATACTGCCTGCATGCTGATATGCTGCACCTGCCCGATGAACCCAAAATAACAAAAGAGAAAATTAAAGATTGCCTTGTGCAGTATGACGCTATCATTTTAAGCGGAGGCGTCTCTATGGGTAAGTTCGATTATGTGCCACAGGTATTGGATGAACTAAGTGTAGCAAAGTTTTTTCATAAAGTACAGCAACGGCCGGGAAAACCATTTTGGTTTGGCGCACACCAAAATGGCGTATTAGTATTTGCCTTCCCCGGCAATCCTGTTTCCGCATTTTTGTGCCTGCATAGGTATTTTTTACCCTGGCTGGAAGCGTCTTTAGGTGTAGCGCCAAAACCCAGGCTCTGCGCCATACTCAATACAGATATTACTTTCAACGCACCAATGCAATACTTCGTTCAGGTGAAACTGCAACTGAATGACCATGGGCACTTGCTCGCAACTCCAATGGAAGGCAACGGCTCCGGCGACTTTGCTAATCTATTGGATACCGATGCTTTTATGGAACTTCCGATGGAACAAAGTAACTTTAAGAAAGGAGAAGTGTTTAGAATATGGCCTTTTAAACAAATTATATAGCATGAACAATTTCACCCACATAAATGAAAAAGGACAGCCCGCAATGGTGGATGTGAGCGATAAGCAGGTCTCGCACCGTGTAGCTACAGCGCGTAGCATCGTATCAATGCCTGCTGAAGTAATAGCGCATTTTACAGACGGAGATATAAAAAGTAAAAAAGGTTCTGTCTTTCAGACCGCAATAATCGCCGGTATCATGGCGTCAAAAAAAACGGGCGAACTGATACCACTCTGCCATCCGTTGGGGCTTGACAATTGCAAAATAGACATCCATATCAATGAGCAGAAAGAAGTGGTTATTAACTGCACTACCAGCATCACCGCCAAAACAGGAATAGAACTGGAAGCGTTGGTAGGCGCCAGTATTGCGGCGCTGACCGTCTATGATATGTGCAAAAGCATGAGCCATGATATAGTGATAAAAGAAACAAAGCTGATGGCAAAAACAGGAGGCAAACATGATTTCAAGCGAAAATAAAGTGAGTGACACTGTGCGGCCTCCATTGTATGGCCTTGTATTGGCTGGGGGCAAAAGCAAACGTATGGGCTTTGACAAAAGCGCTATACAATGGCATGGCAAGGAGCAACGTTATTATATGGCTGACCTGCTCGCAAGTATTTGTACCGAAGTATTCATTTCATGCAGGCCGGAGCAGCAAAATAAAATTGACCCGCAATACAAAACACTCATTGATACTTATACCATGCCCGGGCCTTATGCCGCCATACTCTCTGCGTTTAAGGAAAACCCAAATGTGGCATGGCTTGTTGTTGCCTGCGACCTACCTTTACTGGATTTGGACACCCTCCAATACCTCATACAGCACAGGGATACCGCATCTATAGCTACCACTTTTAAAAGCCCTTTTGACAGCCTTCCCGAACCATTGATCACTATATGGGAGCCTGCGAGTTATACCGCACTGCTTGCTTTTTTATCAGAAGGCTATAGCTGTCCCCGTAAGGCTTTGATAAGAAGCGGCGACAATGTGAAAATACTTACCGCGCCGGATGCCAATACCTTAATGAATGTGAATACCCCTGAAGATTTAGGGAAAGTAAAAGAACTTCTGATCCAAAAGAATTAGTGGAGCTAATGCAGGTTGGCTATAGATCTGTTTGATAGCTATTAAACAATGGGAAAAGGCTAAAAAAGCTATCGAAAAGCTATTTTTACACTTTTTGTTACGCTATTGTTACTTTTAGAAAACAAAAACGCCTGTAAATATTGATTTTACAGGCGTTTTGCTCAGTTATTCGGTGCCCGGGACTGGATTCGAACCAGCACATCCTTGCGGATGCTGCGACCTGTCTGAACATAGTGTCTGCCGATACAATAGCCGTATTACAAAATGTGATTTTTTAGAGCGAAAGAAACAGAGCGGGAGCGGAGGGAAAAATGAGAGCGAAGAGTAGGCCGGCGCTCTTCGCTCCCCACTCTTCGCTCTCCTATTTGTGCCCGGGACTGGATTCGAACCAGCACATCCTTGCGAACGCTGCGACCTGAACACAGTGCGTCTACCAATTTCGCCACCCGGGCATGTGTGGTTTGTATTTCAGGGGGAGCAAAGGTAATGATAGTAATTCAATTAATAAAACAACTTTATAAGCATCAATTAGCTTTGTTATTTTTAATATTTTTTTGATAGTAACTGTTTTAAAAACTCTTTCCCAACACCAGACTTTAAATATTTCTCCCGCACTCTTGCATCAGGCCTGTTACTATATTCTTCAACTAACAATATTTCATAAGGACGATAAGGTTTTGTCGTTTTGTTTTTCCCATTCTGATGCTCAGCAAACCGCCTTTTTATATCGCTGGTGATACCAACATAAATATATGTTCGCGACAAGCTATAAATAACGTATGTATAATACATGAAAGAAAAGTATGGTAATCGGAGACATCCTTGCGAACGCTGCGACCTGAACACAGTGCGTCTACCAACCTGCCTGCCCGGTAGGCAGGTTTCGCCACCCGGGCATTTTTTGTGTTTCAGGGACAGCAGAGATAATTTTTTTCGGGAATTTGGAATTTGAATTTCCAATCTGATTAACCAATTAACCTTTTAACTGATTAACTTCATTAAATGGCCATAAGGCTACACCCTCGCAACGCACTATGATCCATCCTTCCCAGCACTTCAAAAGACCTGTCCGGCGCAATGACGCCTATATCCTCGGTAGCTATGAATGAGCAGGAGTATATATTGGCAAGGTCTATGATGTTAAGGCTGCCGGTACCCGCTTCTTTTACTTCAAGTGGGTCGTTAATATCACGTACCAGCACACGCATGGTAGCCGTGCATTTAAAAATACCCTCTCCTTGCGAATAAGCCTGGGAAAACAGTTCCGTCATCCCATATTCCGAATGTACCCGTTCAAGTTGCCATTGTTTTTTCAGGATAGCGTGTACTTCTGCGCGGGTCATTTCCTCCCGCCGGCCCTTCATACCACCCGTTTCCATTACTATGGTATTGGTAAGCGGCATCGGGTAAAGGGCTGCAAAATCCAGCAGAGCAAAGGTTACGCCAGGCAGTAAAGTTTTTTGACCACTCTGTTCCAGTCTTACCAGCGTTTCATGCAACTTCCCCCATTCATTGATATAAAATCCATTTTCCGGGTGGCCGCTTTTTTCCATAAGTGTCTTGGCCATATACACGAGCGAAGCGTTCTTTCGCTCTAAGTAAGAGGGCAGTAGCGCCAGTATCGCATAATCTGCCGGGGAGCCGTAGAATTGCTCAAAACCCTGCAGCAGCGATCTTTCATAAATACCCGCATCGCGCACATAATGCTGCGAAGTAGCCTCACCTGTAGTGCCGCTGCTTTCAAACACAAGTTCGGCAGGGCCATTTCCCGTACCGGTAACTACGGTATTTGTTTTAAAAAAAGATACCGGCAAAAAGGGTATTTGCGTCAATGATCTTATATCACCTGTATTTATATGTAATGCCTCACAATAACGATGGTAAAGTGCATTATGCCTATACTGGTAATGAAATACCTGCAGCGCAAGCCGCTCAAAGTTTGCCGGGCCGGCCCCTAATATACTTTCGGGATTTATTAACGCGGTATTGTAAAACACATTCATTAACTTTGGTTATATGAAGATTAATGGTATAGCCTTTTTATTGTTTTTGGCAATAGCTTTTTCGGCATGTAATAAAAGCACTGTGTCAAAGATACCACAGATATCGCTTATTGCTTTTGTGCCAAAGGATTCCATGATCGTTAATATTGATACCTGTTATATAGAGTTCAGCCTGGTTGACGGAGATGGTGACATCGGTAATGATACGGTTTCCGTAATTCATTTAAAAGACAGCAGGTTTGACAGCGCCGGTTTTGTGAAAACCCCATTTCCTGCCATAGACGCGAGTATAGAAGACCCTAAAAAAGGGTTACAGGGCACTTGTCTCTTTTTCCCTGTTCCGCAACCCACCCCCAGAACAGACCCTTTCCATGTGATTCATGGGGATACACTTTCTTATGAATTGTATATAACAGACCGGGCGGGACATGAAAGTAACCATATTATCACACACCCGTTTATTGTCAGGCCATAAATAATACCTTGGATTTTGAATTTTAATATCCTATTACTACCTTCATACTAAATTAAGTAACGTACATGAAATTCCGCACGACTT
This sequence comes from Chitinophagales bacterium, assembly GCA_044448445.1. Taxonomy (GTDB): domain Bacteria; phylum Bacteroidota; class Bacteroidia; order Chitinophagales; family Chitinophagaceae; genus Nemorincola. The sequence continues at coordinate 11,862 of JBIOGX010000010.1, read as the reverse complement.
TATTATTATCAGTGGCGATCACAGGGCTGATCGCAATGAGTTCCTGTACAAAAAGTTATACCTGCCATTGCAATATTAGCTATAGCGGCTATCCCGGCCTGCCTGACACTGTTGTTAAGGAATACACCATTATAGATACCAAAACCGCCGCCAAAAGCAAGTGTAGCGCTGAATCAGGCACTTACAACAATGATAGCATTAAGACCATAGAGACCTGCTACCTTTATTAGAAAAAATCCCTCATTAATAAAATTTTACCAATACAGCGAGCTATAATACATTATTTTTGACCCGTATTTGGTTATGGACGACGCTTTACGCCCCCACCGCAAGGTTTCATTTTATAGTAACGATATAGGTCAAAAGTAAGTTTATTTTTGGAAAAATTAACATTTCTGAAAAAATATTTTTTATTTATTAGAAGATATTTATAACCTTTGCATCATTAATACATTTATTTGTTACAACAACATTCTTATGAAGAGCGATTAGCTACCACGGAAGCAGAGAATGAGGAGTTGAGAGCAGTCGTAGCTACACTCAAATTACAAATTGCGAAACTGGAATCAGAACTCGCCCGATACCGTACCCCAAAAAACAGTGGTAACTCATCCCTTCCTCCTTCATCTGATTTTGCACCGCCGAAACGAAATCAAAGTCTGCGGGAAAAAAGTGATAAGCTCCCTGGAGGACAGGAAGGCCATCAAGGGCATACACTTCAAATGAAGGAACTACCGGATAATGTAGTCAAACATGCTCCTTGTACCTGTGATAAATGTGGTCGGGATTTATCAGATATACCCGAATCGTTTATAGAAAAAAGACAGGTGGTGGATATACCTTCAATACAAGTTATTTATACAGAGCATCAGGTATATAAGAAAGTCTGCCGTTGCGGGCATATTACTCAAGGTTCTTTTCCAAAAGAAGTCATTGCGCCGATACAATACGGCAGCAATGTAGAGGCTATAGCAGTCTATCTGCATGGCAGACAATATCTGCCATATGAGCGCATGGCAGAATTATTTAAGCATGTAATGAATTTACCTGTCAGTCAGGGTACTTTAAACAATATAGTTCATCGTTTTGCTCAAAAGGGTAGTGTGGCATATCAGGCAATTAAAGCTGCTATTGAAAAAGCGCAATGTGCAGGTTCGGATGAAACAAGCTGTAAAGTAAACGGTAAAAAACATTGGTTTTGGACATGGCAAAATGATAAATTTACATTCATTATTCATTCTGAAAGCAGGGGATTTGATACTATCAAAGTAACTTTTCCCTGTGGTTTGCCGGATACTATTTTAATCCATGACCGCTGGGCGGCACAATTAAAATGTGAGGCGAAAGGTCACCAGATATGTATAGCACATTTACTACGTGATCTCAATTATATAGAAGAACTTCATGGCAGTCAATGGGCGATAGATTTAAAGGCTATTATTAAAGATGCTTTAACCCTCAAAGAGCAACTTACAGAGAGCGATTACCAGCTTCCTTTCCCTGCAAGAGATATACTCGAAAACAAGTTGCAACAAATTTTAGAACAACCATTGCCGGCAGACCATAATAAAGCAATTACACTCCAAAAAAGTCTTACCAAAATTCAACAATACATCCTTCAATTTCTTTTTCATGCAAATGTTCCGGCAGATAATAATGGTAGCGAAAGAGCTATAAGGAATGTGAAAGTGAAACAAAAAGTATCAGGTCAGTTTAAATCTACAGAAGGAGCAGATGATTTTGCAATCATCCGCTCCATTATTGATACAGCGATCAAAGCAGGTAAAGATGTCTTTGATGTTTTAGCTATAATAGCTAAAACAGCGCCCGCATAATAACTACATTCTTTATTAATGCAACTTTCTTTAAATACTGTTTAAATGCCTTTTAAATTATCATCATTGCAACTTCTTATCTCCCAAAAGCTAAAAATCCTTAATCACCATGTCAATACTTCAATATCCAGGCATTTTTCATAAAAAAGAAAGCAAAGCAGAAAAAAAAGGTAAAAAATTAACCCGAATTAACTTTAAAGACAATTTTTTACTAAAAAATTAACCCAAATGGGCTAAAAATGTTACTTTTTGCATCAAAAATTAACCCTGAATTAACCCAAATTAACCTTTGGGGCAACAAAAAAGGATACCTTTTTAAGGCAGAAAATCCAACCGGAATCCAACCAAATTCAACCACCATAAACCAAAATAAAATTAAATATTAAGACAACACAAAATACCTGTATGGTTACAAATTTGCCACATTCCCTGTTGACGGGCTTGCACTACAGCCACCTGAACTAACTATAGAATTGATAGTAGCCGTAGTAGCCCCTGTATTGAGAAGATTACCTGAAAGTATTGAAAAAGTGCCACTACCTGTGCCATAAGTCATTCCGGCGTTAAATGTTCCGGTATTGCCGCCTGCTCCGCTTAGTGTATAGGTTACAGTATATGTTGAGGAACTTATAAGAGTAGTAGAGGTAATCGTTGTTGTTGCAGCAGTGCCTAAACAAGGTGAATTTGCAGCGGTTGCAAAATTGGATACATCAGCTCCATAATTAACGGTTAAGGTATTACCGGGAGAAGTTGTATTAGTACCGGAATACGCCGGAGTTGTACTTGATATTCCGGTAACAGAAATGGTATGGGCCGCAGCGCCTACAGCTACGTCACAGGTAATCCAGATATAAACAGTGCTATTACTTGGTACAGCCATAGTCATCCCTGTAATATTAATTGTAGTTGTACCACCGCCAGATGAAGCAACAGTACCGCCTAAAACAGCTAATGATAAATTATCATTAGCTATTGGCGCATTACTGGAATATATATGAAAGGCGGTAATATCAGAAGTTGTCCAATTCCCATTGGTGGTAAAACTAAATGCGGTCAATGTACTTGCAGTACCACCGGTAGAAGTCGCATAAAAGTGATATAAAGGTATATTTAATTGTCCGGCGCAAATACTACCGGCAGCCACCTGGGTTGTAGGAGGTGTAATATCTTTGAGGGTTGCACCCGCAGCCAACACCCTGGTAGCAGTAACAAAAATAATGAACAACAAAACGCTTGCTATTTTCAAATACTTACCAATAGCAGAAGTGAATCCTTCCCGATTTTTTTTGTTGTTATTTCGTCCAATGTAAATGTTTAATGTTTTCATAATATAAGGTTTTTTAAATAATGGGCAAAATTAATGTACTATTTTCTTTATGAAATACTTTTTCCCTATAGCCCTATTTTTTATATTATATTTTATAATTCGTATTAGACATAAAATTCTCTCTATTGTCTATATAAATAAACAATATCTGAATTATTTACACATTCGGGAAAATTTTTTATTACCTACTCTTGAACAGGAGTTAACTAATTACCAACCTGTAACTTTGCAACCTATTCATGCAGCGTCCATATACTATAGCATTGGTGGGAAACCCCAATAGCGGAAAAAGTTCCCTTTTTAATGCACTTACCGGCCTGAATCAAAAGGTTGGCAATTTCCCGGGCGTAACGGTGGACAAAAAGACGGGCGTTTCAAAAATCTCAGAAACATTAACAGCGAGCATTATAGACCTGCCCGGCACTTATAGCCTCTACCCGAAAAGCGCAGATGAACAGGTAACTTACGAGGTATTGCTTAACCAAAAGAATGCCGACCGGCCTGACCTGGTTATAGTAATAGCAGACGCATCAAACCTGAAGCGCAACCTGCTGTTCTGTTCGCAGATCATAGACCTGGAGATCCCGGTGGTAATCGCATTGACTATGATGGACATAGCACGGCAAAAAGGGATCACTATAGATACTGCAGGATTGCACCATATGATGGGCGTGCCGGTAATACCTGTAAACCCCAGGCGTAACAGGGGTACTACCCGATTAAAAAAGGTAATAAGCGATATTCACAGGAATAAGCCGGCTGTACTACCTGATTTTATTGATATACCTGCGCTTGCCGATGAATGGCTGCCGGAAATAAAAACGCTGTGCGGGCTCGACAGCAACTATGCGGCGCTGCACGTAGCCTGCAATTACAGCGAGCTTAAATACATCAATACCGCACAACGGATCATTATCGCCTCATTGCTTGGCGAAGGGGGATTTCAAAAATCTAAGATGCAGGCCGCAGAAATAATGCAACGGTATAAGAAGATAGATACCATCATGCAGCAATGCGTGGTAGCTGAAAGCCCGATGAAAAAAATGGTAATCAGCGACCGTATAGACAAGACGCTGCTACACCCGGTGTATGGCAATATTATTTTGCTGCTTGTATTGTTCCTGTTATTCCAGAGTATATTCTGGCTTGCACGCTACCCTATGGATTGGGTGGAGCAAGGATTTGCTACTGCAGGCGAATGGCTAAATGTAATAATGCCTGCCGGTATGCTTAGGGATCTGCTTGTGAATGGCGTGCTCGCAGGGGTTAGCGGTATAGCAGTATTTGTACCGCAGATCATGATATTGTTCGGGCTTATAACGGTACTTGAAGACAGCGGGTACATGGCGCGGATCAGCTTTCTTACCGACCGCATCATGCGCAGCGCCGGGCTCAATGGGCGTTCGGTGATGCCTCTGATCAGCGGCATGGCGTGCGCAGTGCCCGCCATCATGGCCGCCCGCACCATACAAAACAAGAAAGAACGCATCATTACTATCATGGTGACGCCATTGATGAGTTGTTCCGCCCGGCTGCCTGTATATACTATGCTCATAGCATTGGTAATCCCTGACCGCAGCTTTATCGGGCTGTTCAATTTGCGGGGGCTGGTATTAATGGGTTTGTATTTATTGGGCTTCTTTATGGCGCTTGTTGTAGCCCGCGTAATGAACTTTCTGATAAAGACGAAGGAACGCACTTTCTTCCTTATGGAGTTACCCGTTTACCGTGCGCCGAGGTGGAAGAATGTAGGTATTACGATGCTGGAAAAAGGTAAAATATTTATCAGGGATGTAGGGAAGATCATCATTATATTATCATTGATACTATGGGGGCTTGCAACATTCGGGCCACCCGGACAGATGCGCAAAGTGGAAGAAAAATATACTGCATTACTGCAACAGCACCCGGAGCTGCACGAACAGATAGACCGTGAACATGCTACCGCAAAACTGGAACATTCATTTGCCGGTATGATGGGACATGGCATAGAGCCAATGATACGGCCACTGGGCTATGACTGGAAAATAGGTATCGCACTCATTACCTCATTTGCCGCAAGGGAAGTGTTTGTAGGTACTATGGCAACCTTATATAGTGTAGGTGACGTGGAAGCAGGGAAAACCACCTTACATGAGAAAATGCGTGAAGCCCGCCATGATGATGGCAGCCCTGTATATACATTGGCAACCGGATTATCACTGCTTATCTTTTATGTATTTGCCATGCAGTGCATGAGCACCCTTGCCATAGTAAAGCGGGAAACCCGTAGCTGGAAGTACCCGGTAATACAGTTTCTGTATATGTTCGGGATAGCTTATCTCAGCGCGCTGTTAGTGTACCAGGTGTTTAAATGATATTGATTGCTGATTTACTTACCCTTTTTCATTATTTCTTCTTTACAATTTATCAGGTCAGGGTCTTTTGATAGGCTGTCTATATGCTCCAGCGCATCCTCTTCATGAGGATATTTTGCCATCATTTTTCCTAAGACACAATCGCAATAGGTTTTAGCCCTTTCTGATGTACCCGCCCATTTACCGGCTTCTTCCCTACATGCCTCGTAGAAGGTGTCCTTGGTTTCGCTGGTCCATGTTTCCCTGCAGGACGTGGTAAGAATGATCAGCAGCAATAGTAACGGCAATAGCTTTTTCATCTTGTGTTTATTGAGAACTTAAAGATAATGCTAAAAGATACTTGTTCGTAATTACTTAATCTTTCAAAATATACAAGTCGGGCAGATTCCTCGCTGCTCCGTCATAATCAAGCCCATAACCTACAACAAACTTGTTTTCTATTTCAAAGGCAGTATAATCAGCCTTCACATCATATTTCAGCGCTGATGGCTTTGTAAGAAATGTAGCAATTTTTACAGATGCCGGCTGGCGGTGATGTAACTCCGGCAGGAATGAGCTCATTGTTTTGCCCGTATCTATAATGTCTTCAACAATGATGATATGCCGGCCATGTATGTCTTCTTCGAGGCCTATAGCAGTGACTACATTGCCAGTAGATGAAGTGCCTTTGTAAGAGGCCAGTTTTATGAAAGATATGCCTGCTTCAATTGTCAATTCACGAAAGAGGTCGGCGGCAAAAATAAAGGAGCCGTTGAGAATACCAAGCATTAATGGATTCTTCCCGGCATATTCTGTATTGATCTGTTGGGCTATTGCAGCAACACGCTGCTTAATAACGTCCTTTGAAATAAAGGGTGTAAATAGCTTATCATGAACTTGTATGTCAGGCATTATTATTATTTTATACGCAGGCTTTTCCCGACTTTTACTCCACTGGCAGTAATATCGTTCAACTTCAGCAATTCACCAACTGTTATATTGTTCTTTTTGGCAATGGAAAAGGCCGTATCTCCTCTTTTTACAGTATAGTATTTAGCTCCAACAGCAGCCTGTTCTTCTGCAGATTTTTGTTGTGGTTGGGCGCTTTCAATTTTCGCCACCAGTTTACTGTCATCTGCATACACTACTTTATCTAACTCCGCTTTTAATTTTGTAAACTCTTCCTCAGTTGTGGCATCCTGCTTTTCAACAGGTGTTACCGGTTTTTCCCGCATATAGGGTTGAACAACTACGGGTTTTATTGGGTTAGTATCTTCAACGGGTGTTTTTACAGCGATCATATACGCGGGTGCAACAGTATGGGGCTTAGCAGTATCAGCATGAGGCTGGGGTTTAGGTATATTAACTGCCACAGGAGTAACTTTATGGTTTGCAGTAGTGTCAGCAACTACAGGCTGTGGCTTTTTAACCGCCGGTTTTACCGTTGTTACTGATCTGTTTATCGCTATATAATCATTATCCTGCTTAGCTGTTGTATCCGGGCCGGTAACTATTGCATTGCTTTTATGAGCCACAATCGCATTTATTTTCACCTCCGGCTTAATAGCTGTTGCAGATTGAAGATACAGTACAGAGCCTGTTACCGGCTCTTCATTAGGGTTTAGCATGTTCATCGCCATGAGCCGCTTCAATTGCACCCCTTCTGCCTGCGAGATCATTAGTAAACTCTCCCCATCCTTCACAACGTGTGTGGCACGGGCGCCCAATGTTTGTTTTTTCTCAAGATAAACACAGGTATTAAAAGGCAAAGGCCCGTCAGGCAGGTCGTTCATCTCCAGCAGGCGGGGATAGCGTATTTTATATTTTATAGCGTACGGTAACAACATTTCCCCTTTATGCGCATAAAAGGCTTTCATACCATTTACTGTAACTATCTTACTGCTATCAATATCAGGAGGTGGCGGGGCTGATGGCGGTATATCATTCTTTTTGTTAACTACAAAATCGCGCGCGCTGTCAGCTATATTTTGTATCGGGTTGACACGGGATTTGGAAGTGGTTGTTGCTATTGTGTCATCAGTTATTTCCGATCTGTCTGCCGCTTCAGAGATTATATGGCGGTTTTTCAGCAGGGAACTGTCAAGTGCAGAATAAGTATAGTCCTGCAATTTGAAGTCCTCTATTATTTTTATCAGGTTTTGGGCATACTGCGGATTTGTAGCATAGCCGCAATTCCTCAGGCATACCGCCCAGGATTTATAATCAGTTGTTTTGAGTGTGAACAATTTAGCATAACGCGGGTTGCGCTTCAGATAGTCGGAATGATCCTTATAAGATTCTTCGGCGCATTTGTATTTTTTGAAACACTCCATAGGCGCATCATCCGTATGTAAGAATTTGTCACCACCCCAGTCGTTTTTACATTTAATGCCAAAGTGGTTATTAGCTTTTGTCATTAGCTCACTGGCCCCTGCCTCAGTCTCCAATATGCCTTGCCCCAGTGTTATAGAAGCAGGGATGCCTGCCCGTTTCTGTTCGTCTATTGCCAGCGTATAATATCGCTCAATGTATTTTTGCGCCCGGTCGTTATAACTATCCTGCGCGCGCACATATACCCCGGAGAGGAGCATTAGTACTGCACTGCATAGCATATATTTTTTCATAGGCATTAATTGACCTCTCCCTCCGCCAACTTCGTTAGGGACACGCGACCCTCTCCGAAGGAGAGGGGTATGTTACTTAATAGTGAACACAAAAATACACCCCAATTACTTCACTTTATTGTTAAAACTACCCTATTGCTGAGGTAATCCACACACTATACACCACTCCGGTATCGCCCTTTACTTATAATAGCAGATACCTCCTTACCTAACCTTTCTCATAATCATCAACCCATCCCTTATGGGCGCCAGTATATGTTCTATGCGTTTATCGGCCTTGATTTTTTTGTTAAAATTATAAATGGCCTGTCCATTTTTACTCTGTTCTTCTTCAGGCAATACTACCTCTCCACCATACAATACATTGTCTGCGAGAATATACCCTCCCACCGGTACTTTGTCAAAAACAAGGTCATAATAAAGCCCATAGTTGAACTTGTCTGCATCAATGAATACCAGGTCGAATGATTCATCCAGTGACGCAATAATATCAGCAGCCTTACCAATATGCTGTATTATTTTATCCTGCAGTCCTGCTTCTTTAAAATACCGGGAAGCTATTTCCTGTAATTCCTCATCTATCTCTATGGTATGCAAAAGACTGCCAGGCTGTAACCCCTGCGCCAGGCATATCGCCGAATAACCTGTGAAGGTGCCAATCTCCAGCACCCGTTTGGGATGTATCATGTGGCTCATCATTTGTAAGAACGCACCCTGCAAATGCCCCGATAACATCACGGCATCACCCCTTTTCATATTGGTTTCGCGGTTCAGCGCGGCAAGTACGGGAAGCTCTGGAGTGGTGAACTTTTCCGCATAATCATCAAGCTCTTTGGGTATCAGGAAGGCTGCCATATAGTATCAGAAATTAGGCTGTAATTTATTGTGTGCGTAAAATTCACTCAGGTAGGTCACAACTTCATCAGCCGTATCAAATACCTTTATCATTTCAAGGTCACCGGGGCTAATATTTCCTTCACCCTCCAGCATGGTTTTACGCATCCAGTCAAACAATCCCTTCCAGTATTCAGACCCCATACATATCATAGGAGTTTGGGTGAATTTCCTGGTTTGTATTAGCGTTGCCACTTCAAAAAATTCATCCATTGTACCCCACCCGCCGGGCATCATTATAAATCCCTGTGCGTATTTTGTAAACATGACCTTGCGCACAAAAAAGTAATCGAAATTCATAGATGTTTCGCTGTCAATAAACAGGTTTGCAGTTTGTTCAAATGGCAGGTCAATATTTAGCCCTACCGAATGGCCCTGAGCCATAGTTGCACCCTTGTTCGCGGCTTCCATAATGCCCGGCCCGCCGCCTGTAATTATTCCGAAACCCTCTTCCGCAAGCCGTTTGGCAATATCAACAGCGAGTTCGTAGTATTTATGGCCGGGCTTTGTGCGCGCAGATCCGAAGAAGGAAATACACGGGCCGATCTTGGCAAGATTTTCAAAGCCCTGCACAAATTCAGCCATTATCTTAAATATCTGCCAACTGGAGTGAGCTTTTGTCTCCGTCCAATCGCGCATTTTCAGTTTCGTTATCTGGTCTTTCATTTTTGTGGGTAGTTGTTACAACATTGCTTTTGTCAGAGCATAAAAATAAGAGTAAAAAGGTGATCGCGGCATTGATAATAAGCAGTTCCGTGCCTATGGTATATCCATTGAGCCATGCAGTATCATACTGTTTTAAAATATAGGATAGTATTGGAGCCGCGATACACACTATTGGCACAAATTCATTTTTTACATTCCGTTTAGTGAATATGCCAAATGTAAAAAGAGCAAGTAACGGCCCATAAGTATAACCCGCTACCACAAGCAGCGTCTGGATGAGCGAACCGCTATCTATAGCCCTGAACACAAATATACAAACAAGGAAAACAAGAGCAAAAGTATTATGCACAATAAGGCGCACACGTTTTTGTTGTTGTTCGGTCATGCCCGGCCTGCGGCGTATGCCAAGTATATCAATACAGTATGATGAAGTTAAAGCAGTAAGCGCACCGTCAGCGCTGGGGAAAAGCGCAGAAATAAGGCCGATGATAAAAATAATACTGATGAAGGGGGGCATGTATCTGAAAGCAAGTACCGGATAGATATCGTCTCCAATAATGTTTTTGCCATCGAGTATGAACTGGAGTTGCTCTTTGCCATTTACCATGACGTTTTGAAATACGCCTCCCTTGCTCATACCGTATAAGTAAAGCAACCCGCCCAATGAAAGGAAAATGAATACCACGAACGCCTGCAGAAAACTAAGCGTCAGCATATTCTTCCTCGAATCATGGAGGTTACTCACGCTGATATTTTTTTGCATCATCTCCTGGTCAAGGCCTGTCATGGCTATAGTAATAAACGCGCCGCCCAGTATCTGTTTCAGAAAATAGTTAGCAGAAAGCGGCTTTGTTTGCCATAGCCTTGTATAACCTTGTTCGTGCAGCGCCTGCCAGGCGCCGCTTACATTGAAATGCAGTGAATGTACCATATAACCAACACAAACGATCAGTGCGAGCAACATGAAAGTGGTCTGAAGCGTATCCGTCCATACAATGGTCTTTACGCCTCCGCGGAATGTATATAACAGTATCAGGCCGAGAATGACAATTGCCGTTACTTCAAACGAAATACCCATTCCTTCCAGTACAAATTTTTCAAGGACTTTTATTACGAGGTATAACCTGAGCGTAGCGCCGAGTGTACGGGAAAGAATAAAGAACATTGCGCCTGTTTTATAAGATGTTGCGCCCAGCCTGCCTTCCAGGTAGGTTTAAATAGAAGTAAGTTTTAACCTGTAATAGATAGGGAGCAATACAAAAGCAACTGCAAAATAGCCCAGCAAGTACCCGATCACTACCTGGAAATAATCAAAGCCCGCCTTACCCACCGTACCGGGCACCGATATGAATGTCATCCCTGAAAGAGAAGTGCCGATCATGCCAAAGGCTACCAGCCACCACTTGCTGTTGCGATTACCGATAAAGAATGACTCATTATTGGAATGGCGTGATGTATAAAATGCTATACCCAGTAATACCGAGAAATAAGCAAGGACGATCGAAAGCAATATAGCGGAACTCATGTTTTTAAATAAAAAGACTTTGCTGAATAAAAGCAAAGCCTCAATATATCCCTTTAATTATAGTCCTGCGCAAATACCTAAACGAAAATCCGGGACGCCCTGTGGATATGGGCTGTACGGCTCCTGGAGTACATCGTAGATCAACTCCGCAAAAAGAGATACTCTTCCTCCCACCGGCTGCTTTATACCAATACCAATCAAAAGACAGGTATTGGTAACGTTTAATTTAACTGTGGTAAGGTTTCCATAATTGTCATAACCGGGGGCTTTCTGGTTAATAAAATCATATTCAAGTGTTGCGTCCACAAATAAATTCCTATACACAAAATACCGTGTCCATACGTTAGGGTAAATAATATTATCATGAATGTAAGATACTTTATAAGGATTATTGGGGTCAACATATACAGGCTCCTGGTAGTACTGGTAACCCAACCCTATCCCCGCAGAAAAATGATGAGTGAACCGGTAACCTACAATAGGAGAAATACCGGCATTGGCATATCCGCCACCTATACCGGCGTTCAATCCGCCGCCAATGATCAGTTTATCAGGATCATACCCTTTTTGTTTTTTGGTCTTTTTATGGTAGCCTGCCTTGCCTGAACTGGTATAAACATCCTGTGCTGATGCATAAGATATACCTATAAAAAGC
>JBIOGX010000009.1:0-18917 GCA_044448445.1 Chitinophagales bacterium | reverse complement strand
GAATACACCGTGGGGACAGAATTTTGTGCGTAGCAGGGCGGAAGCTTATTTAAAAAATAAATTAAAAACTGAACTGCATATTGGCTACCTGGGGTATGGTTTGCCTAAGTTTATTGTTCTTAAAGATGTACTGTTTAAAGACCAGGCCGGGGACACCCTCCTTGCTGCAGAGGAACTGAAGATTGATCTGGATATGCTGAAACTCATCCATAAAAATGTGGATGTGCAGCAGTTGGTATTTAAGGGGGTACATGCCCATATATACCGCAACCTGCCCGATACTAATTATAACTTCACTTACATCATTAATGCTTTTACAGGAAATAAACCTAATGAACCGGTCAAACCAAAAAATACAACTGCGTCGCCATTAAATATTGATCTCGACCGGGTAAAACTGGATGATATTCATTTTCGCATGAATGATTATACCGGCGGTATGCAGTTGGCGGTAAACCTGGAGCATTTAGACCTCCATATCAAAAAAGTGGATTTGGGAAAAATGCTTTTTCATATAAAAGACCTTGCAATAGCAGGACTTCAAACCACATTCGCTCAAGACACTTCTTACCTGCCGGTAAAACATAGTACTGAAAAAACAAAACTGCAACTCATAGCAGACAATGCGAACCTTGAACATATTGCTTTTCAATACAACAATAGTCTCAATAAATTTTTATTTGGCATGCAGTTGGGTAAAATACAATTACAGCTAAACAGGTTTGGGCTGGAGGATAATGTGGTAGATGTGAAGAAAATGGCAGTAAATAATTCAGATGTCGTATTGACTATTGGCAAACTTTCCACCGCACCCACATTCATTGATACTTTGATAAAGAAAGATACTACTGAAGGATGGCATGTTAAAGGGGGAGATATAGCGTTTGCATGAGTCAGTTTCAAAATGGATGATGAAAATTCACAACGGCAGCCTGCAGGCATGGATTATGCCCATCTTAATTTTCGGGATGCAACCATGAACCTGCATAATTTCATCTATACCACCGATTCCATTTCGGGTATTGTAAAGCAACTCGTCGTTAAAGAACAGGGTGGGCTTGATATTCGGGAACTAAGAACGGTGTTTCATTATGATGATCATGGCGCTGTTTTAGATGGCCTTTATCTGCAAACCCCCACCACTATTTTACAGGATCATGTCGAAGTTCATTACCCATCTGTTGCAAGGTTAAAAGAGCATTTGCAGTCCTTACAATTAAAATTAAATGTAAAGAACAGCGCTATTGGCCTGCATGATGTGCTGGTATTTGTACCCGAACTTGAAAAGCAAGACTTTTTCCACAAGTATAAAAATAGAACCTTTAAAGTTGAAGCTGTTATTACAGGAACTCTTGATAATCTCGACATCGCAGACTTGTATGCTGCGGGTTTAGAAAATACTGAAATAGTGCTCAACGGAAGACTCAGCGGGCTGCCTGAACCAAAAAACATGGGTTACAACCTCCATATCTCAAAATTCATTTCTTCCCGAAAAGACATTTCCGGATTAGTACCCGATTCACTTTTACCATCAGTTCGCATACCAGATAAGTTTGGGATAATGGGACAGGTCGCGGGTACTATTCAGGATTACAATGCAGATCTCTACCTGGCAAGCACCAGTGGCGCAGCCTATATCAAAGGATCACTTGCTACATCACCGGGAAAAAACCGGGAAACATATAACCTGGCGGTAAGAACAAGCCAATTAAATATTGGCAACATTCTGAAACAGGATTCATTACTGGGAGAAGTGACCGCAAATTTCAATGTAAAGGGACAAAGCCTGGATGTTAAAACAATGAATACCGTTGTAGATGGCAACATCATTGCGGCGCTGGTAAAAGGGTATAGATACCACGATATAACAATGTCAGGCAAAGTAAACGGAAAACGCGGAACGCTTGACATGATATCCGCTGACTCAAATTTCAGGGTACAGATCAGCGGACATGCGGACTTTAGCGGTAAATACGCGGCTGCAGTTGCCGATATCCGTATGGATAGCATTGACTTCCACGCATTGAAATTGTATAGTACAGAGTTACGGGTTCATGGCATCATTCATGCTGATTTCCCCGAGCTGGATCCTGATTATCCGCGTGGCCGGCTTGTATGGTGGCAGCCGGTAGTTAATGCCGATGGCAAAAGATATTATCCCGACAGCATATACATTGTTTCATATCCCGGTACGGACGCAGGGCAAAATATTTTCGCAGATCTCGATGTAGCACAGGTAAGAATTACAGGCAAAACTCCCCTTACTAAGATCGTTCCAATTATTCAGGAGCATATTAACAGGCATTATAAATTCCCTGTTACTGATAGTACCCGGAAAAGTCTTGCTACCCTCAAAGTCAATACTACAAAGGAAACAGTTGTAATCAACCGAAAAGATACCGTGCAACTCCCGTCAGACTATGGCCTTAAGATAACAGCTAATGTTATTGATAAACCAATGCTCCATAGCCTATTGCCGGGGCTAACCTCATTTGATTCCATTCATATTGATGGTGTTCTTTCTCCAAAATATTTATCCTTAAAGGTCTTTGTTCCTGGTATTATTTATGGCAGTACAAGTATTGAAAATGGCTTGGTTGTTGCCAACGGTACAGATTCTGCTTTTACCTACAAAATCACTGCTGACAAGATCAATTATAACAAATTTGCACTTTGGTTTGCTGACATTCACGGCAACTTTGACAAAGACTATATCACTACAAACATTAGCATTTCAGACCAGGATAAAAAAGAGCGGTTTGCGATAATTGCTAATATGCAAAATATAGGCGATTCACAAATAGTGCAATTACAACCCGGGCTGAAATTAAATTACAAGGTTTGGGAAGTAGCGCAACCCAACCGTATTGTACTGGCAAATGGCGGTTTTTATGTTCATAATTTTGAGATCAGCAATAGCGGCCAGTATATTAAAGCCAATAGCGGCCAGTCGGCGGTAAATACCCCGCTTAAAATTGACATTACCAATTTCCAGTTGTCCAATATAACTGAAATTGCCAGCGCTCATGATACTTTGCTTGCCGGTGGAATACTGGGCGGGACCGTTACAATAGACCGCATGACCCCATCACCACAAGTTACTGCCGATATGCAGGTATTGGGACTCTCCATTCTTGGTGATACTTTGGGCGACCTGCAGCTACAAGTGAACAATAAAGCGGAGAACGCCTTAGATACTAAACTTAAGCTTACCGGCCAGGGCAACGACATTTCATTAACCGGGGCTTATTACACCCAGCCATCAGATGGAAACGATTTCAAATTCAACCTGGATGTTACTGCCCTGGCACTACACAGTTTTGAAACCATTGCAATGAAACAGGTACGGAACAGTTCCGGCTATCTTCGTGGCAAATTACAGGCTCAGGGTACCATATCCGCTCCACGCATCACAGGTGAGCTGCATACGGATAACCTGGTCACAACAGTAAGCCAGTTAAACGCAACCTTTAAAATGCCTTCCGAAAAAATCGGGTTTACCGGCGATGGTATTTCTTTTAATAATTTCGCGATATATGACAGCGCCGGCAATAAAGCAGTGTTCAATGGCAACATTAATATAGCCGACCTCTCAGATATACAGTTGAATTTAACGCTTAAAGCGGAAAAATGGCGGGCTTTACATTCAACCGTTAAAGACAATAAAGTATTTTATGGAGATCTCCTGCTCACTACAAACCTTGGTATAAAAGGCACCGTATCTTCCCCCTCTATAGATGGTGATCTGAAAATACTTAAGGGAACAAATATGACCATTGTCAACCCGGAAAGTACGCCTGAAATAGAGAGCCATGAGGGTGTTGTGCTTTTTGTAAACATGAAGGATACTGCCCGCCGGTACGTCCTTGTACCATCTGAGAAAACAACCGTTAAACATAAAATGAAAGCAGGGTCTGAGTTTAACGTAAATATTACTATTGATAAAGACGCACAGTTTAGCCTCATCATAGACCAGGCATCAGGAGATTTTTTAAGTGTTAAGGGAGATGCTACAATAAACGCATCTGTAACACAGGGCGGCGATTTTTCACTTTCGGGTACGTATGCCCTTCATAGTGGTTCTTATCAGTTGAACTATAATTTCATAAAGCGCAAGTTCATTATTAAGGAAGGCAGTATAATAACATTTGCGGGTGATCCTGTGAAAGGAACAAATCTTGATGTTACCGCTGCCTATGAAGCGCAGATAGCTCCTTATGATCTTGTTCAGCGACAGGTTACTGATCCGGCACAACTTAATTATTATAAGCAAAGATTACCATTCAATGTTGATCTGCATCTCAAAGGCCCGGTATTGACACCAAGGCTAACTTTTGATATAGTCCTTCCTGAAAATAAAGTATATCCCCTTTCTACCGACCAGGTAGAGCTGATACAGGGCAAACTGAGCCAGGTACGGACCGACACATCAGAGCTAAACAAGCAGGTGTTTGCCATTCTGATTCTTAGCCGTTTTGTTTCAGACGATCCCTTTAGCTCAGGAGCCGCTAACAGTGTGGGCTTTACAGCCTTGCAAAGTGTTAGCACATTCATTGGGGAACAACTCAACCAGGTTGCAGGTAAATTTATAAAGGGTGTTGATATTTCCGCCGACCTTGCCACCACACAGGATTATACTACCGGGGACATGAGGCAGCGTACCGACCTCAACCTCGCTGCCTCTAAACGCCTGCTTAATGACCGTTTGAAATTGACCATTGGAAACGATTTTGAACTGCAAGGGCCACAAACCAATAACACACAAAACAGCATGGTGCCTACAAACCTCGCCGCTGATTATTTACTAACGAGTGATGGAAAATATACAATAAGAGCCTACCGCAGGGCTTACGACGAGGGTGTACTGCAAGGGTATGTTACAGAAACAGGTTTGAATTTTATAGTTAGCCTGGATTACGATAAGTTCAAAGATGTCTTTCTGAGTAGAAAAAATAAAAAAGAGAACACAACCGAAATAAAAAAATGATCTTTTAAGAATGTATAAAAGTACCGCCTGCATATTATTCGTTCTCTTTTTAGCCACACTATTCGCTTGCAGTAACAGCAGGCATTTGCCGGCAGGCGATAGCCTTTTTAAGGGCAGCAAGGTGCGTATTATAGACCGTGATGCAAGCAGGAAGGAAAGAAAAATACTGGTATCTGACCTGGAAAGCCTGGTAAGGCCAAAACCAAATAGTAAAACACTCGGCGCCCGCATCAAATTATCCTTATACAATTTTGCAGGAGACACCAAAAAGAAAAAGGGCCTCAGGCCCTGGCTCCGTAATAAAGTCGGTGAGCCGCCTGTATTGGCAAACAATGTTGACCTCAATATTAATAAAGCGCTCATGATCAACCACCTTCAGAACAGGGGATTTTTCAATGCTACCGCAAAAGCCGCAATGAAAACAAATAAAAAGAAGAAGTCCGTCGCTGAATTTGAAGTAGTAACCGGCAACCAATACTCAATTCTTAAAACTTTCTTTAGAAATGACTCTTCACACATAGCGCATGTTATAGACAGCGATTTTACCAACACTTTACTGATACCGGGCGCTCCTTACAACCTTGAGCTTATAAAAGCAGAACGGGCCAGGATAGACCGGGTTCTGAAAGAAAAGGGTTATTTTTATTTCAAACCGGATTATTTGCTCGCCATCGTTGATAGCTCTATTGGCGATCATAAAGTGAATATCTATTTAAGGCTCAAACATCAGGATATTCCTGGGGAAGCTACTATTGCCTATACGATTAATGACATCTTCATCTTTGCTGATTACAAGTTACTCGGCGATCAGCAGGATACCGGCAAAGCAGACAAAATATTCATAGACAACTACTATGTGATTGACAGAAAAAAAAGATACCATCCATCCGTATTTTCCGATGTCATGGTTTTTGAGAAGGGCGATATATATAGCCTCAACGACCAGAATACTACTTTGAGCAGGTTGGTAAATATGGGCAACTTCAAGTTTGTGAAAAACCGCTTTGAACCTGCAGGCGATTCACTGCTCGATGTATATTATTATCTCACCCCTTATCCCAACAAGTCATTACGGTTTGAGATAGGTGTGCTAACGCAAAACGATAACCGTGCCGGAACACAGGGCAGCATCAGTTGGCGCCATAGGAATGCTTTTAAAGGCGCCGAAGAATTGTTGTTCAGGATCAACGGAGGTTTTGAAGCACAATATAGCGGACCGGTAACCCAACCTATTATTTATAATTTTGGCGCCGAGACCGATCTTTCTTTTCCCCGCTTCGTTGTCCCCTTCATCAATATCCAGACACAGAGCCGCTATCTTCCCCGTTCTATTATCAAATTGAAATACAGCTATGAATCAGAATCAAACTTTTTACGTATCAACTCATACACTGTCTCTTATGGCTATGATTGGAAACCAAACCTGCATATAGAACATCAGCTTTACCCTTTTAATTTCACCTACGTAAAAACAGATACACTTGGCAGTAGCGAGAAACTGAAACTTTTGTATGGCAACCTCGTTTTTAATGGGATCATCATCGGGCCTACTTATGAATTTACCTACAACTCACAAGTGGGGCCAGCGAAAAAAAATTCTTTTTACTTTGACGGCCTTATAGACTTATCCGGGAATATTCTTGGTTTGGCACAGAAAGCTGACTACAAAACCAATCCCCAAACGCTCGCAGGATTAACTTACGCTCAATACCTGAAATTTCAACCCGATTTCCGGTATTACCTGCGCTTGTCCGACATTAGTATTATTGCTTCACGCATCATGGTTGGCGTCGGCATCCCTTATGGCAATTCTTCACAGCTACCCAATATCAAGCAGTTTTGGGCAGGTGGCAATAGCGATCTGCGCGGATTCCCATCCAGGCTCGTCGGACCGGGGACTTATAATGAGTATAGTGTAATTCATACAAGCCAGTATATAGAAACGCTCGGTGACCTGAAAATGGAAATGAATGTAGAATTGCGGCAAAAGATATATAAATTTCTTGGTCTCGGAATCTTTGCAGAGGCAGGCAATATCTGGCTCTGCAACGATAACCCGACCTTTCCCGGAGGTACCTTTTCATCGAATTTTTATAAGGAGCTTGCAGCCGATATTGGCTTTGGGCTTCGCTTTGATTTTAAAATATTGCTCCTCCGTCTTGACCTTGGTATGCCCGTTCGGGATCCGTGGCTGACGGAAAACAACGGATGGGTAATTAACAAGATTAACTTCAATGATCGTACCTGGAGAAGGAACAACCTGGTATTCAACATAGCCATTGGCTATCCTTTCTAATCAGGAACCACCTCTAATTCACTTATGACCATCACCATTGCTCCGCAAGCGATGCTAATCACACACGTTGGCAGGAAAACCTTTACTTCATTGCTTTGTTCGCATAACTACGGAATAGTTGCCGCTTAAAGCCGGTGATATACTCCAAAATAGTTTACAAAAGCTAAAAGTTTGTTCCCAAAAAGGGAAATTGTTTTGTGGAACTGCTCATACCACAATGATTAAGTCGCTTGCTATCATTTACATTATCGCTTTTTTTATGTAAAACTATAACGCAAGTAGCACATAGCGAATGGCAGTAATAAATATTTACCATTTAGAAGCACGGAAATTTGAATGGCACAGTTTTTAAACAGATAGATTGTTTACCACAGATACTTTAAACTATAAGAAATGCTACACACATATAAAAAGGTAGAAAAGGCAAGCGTCGTGCTTAATGACCTCATTAAGATAAACAATGAACGTATAGTATGCTATCAGCAGGCTATAGATCATGCTATAAACTTAGATATTGACTTTAATCATTTATTTCAGGAAATAATAGCCGAATGTCAGCGATTCAACCAGCAGCTAATTAATAAAATAAATGCGCTTGATGGCAATCCCAAAGATAACGTAAGTATATCGGGGCTGATACATCGTGCATGGCTGGACCTTAAGGTTACTTTTACCGGCAATACCCGTAATGCCATAATAAATTTCTGTGAATACAATGAAGAAGTAGCCCAGCATGCTTATAAAGCTGCACTCAATGTTTCCGCTGAAATGAATAATGATATTTATACACTTATAGAACAGCAACAGGATACATTAAAACGCACATTTGCTTCTTTAAAAAAATGTCATGAAGCCCGCCCTTATTCCAGCCCGATGCTGGCATATTTCAACTAAAGCATATTTTTCATACAAAAACCAGGAAAGGTGGTGATAGGCCGCCTTTCCTGATTTGGGAAACCCTCAGGATGTGAAAATTAGAAAACCGCAATTTTGTATATATGCATGTCGGTATATTTAGCATACTTTCAGCACAATCACTGATCTATTGTTGTATTTTTACTTTTAAGCTGTTGGAATGATTTTTTCATTGTTGCTAAATGAGCCGTTTGATAAATAAGTTTAAATAGGAAAGGTTTCTGTTTGAATTATTTTGGTAAAATGGTCAAAGTATCTGCCTAAGTCTATGGTTCATTTATTAAACAGAAATACATATTCAAACTGCTAAAAAAACACCAATGCCGGGTAAAAACACATCTGTTTATGAATTTCTATCCCGCCTTCGTTTATACTTCCAGGAAAGTAGCTTCACGCGAAAATATTCAGATGAACCACCCCCATTGCGAGGTGAATTATTCAATACAGAACAACTTGAGCAACACGGGAAATACCTTGCATCAGTACACAAGATAAAAACAGGGCAGGCAAAAGAACGATTGCTAAAGCGCCTGGCCGGAAATGAAAAGATATTGATCGAAGTACGTAACCTGCTCACAAAGGCGATAAAAGAAGATTACCTGATCACACCGGCAGGAGAATGGTTGCTGGATAATTTTTACCTTATCGAAGAGAACATTCATACCGGTAAAAAGCATTTGCCTAAAGGATACAGCGAAAGTTTGCCCTGTTTGGTAAATACCGAATCTGCAGGGCTTCCAAGGGTATATGATATTGCGCTTGAAATAATTTCGCATAGTGATGGCCGTATAGACTTAGAAAGCCTTGATAGTTTTATTACCGCATACCAGTTGGTTACGAACCTGCAAATAGGCGAATTATGGGCGATCCCTATTATGCTGCGTTTAGCGCTTATAGAAAACCTGCGGCGTGTATCAGCGAGAGTGGCGATAGACAGAGTAAACCGAAATCTGGCTGATTACTGGGCAAAGCAGATGGTAGAAACTGCAGAGAAAGACCCTAAAAGCCTGATACTTGTAATTGCAGACATGGCGAGATCCGGCCCACCCATGGAAAGTTCATTTGTAGCAGAATTAATCCGTCAGCTAATGTGGAAAGGCGCAAGCCTGGCATTACCGCTTACCTGGATGGAACAACGTTTATCAGAAAGCGGCTTTACAAGTAACGAATTGGTGAACCTGGAAAATCAACAACAGGCTGCTGACCAGGTATCTATAAGTAATAGCATTGGAAGCCTTCGCTTCCTTGGCTCTATAAAATGGCGTGAGTTTGTTGAGAAAATGAGTATCGTGGAGCGCACTTTACGACAGGATATTAGCGGTATTTATCCAAAGATGGATTTTGCCACCCGCGACCGTTACCGGCATATTGTTGAGAAAATTTCGAAAAACAGCAGCCTTTCCGAAAATGAAGTTGCTTCCATTGCAATAAAACTCGCAAGTGAAAACGATCGGACGAATGAAGCGGATTACCGGATGGCTCATGTAGGCTATTACCTTGTTGGTGAAGGTGTTACACAAACAGAAAAAGCAGCTCAAACGAAATTATCTTTTCGTGAACGTTTTCAAAAAACAGCCAGGCGTTTTCCGCTTACATTTTATGCAGGAACAATTACGATTTTCTCATTGATCATTAGCGGTTATTTATTTGCCAACGGATATTATGAAGGGATAAACAAAGGGCTGCTTGTATTGACGGAAGTAATATCTTTTTTGGCTGCAACCCATTTGGCTACCACCCTTGTAAATTGGGTCGCAACACTGTTATTCAAGCCTGAATTATTACCGAGGATGGATTTTTCAGAGGGGATACCATCTGAATTTGCAACCATAGTAGTCGTACCTACAATGCTGATAAACGCTGAGGAGGTAAATTCTTTAATTGAAACGCTTGAGGTCAGGTTTTTGGCAAACAGGGATAATAACCTGTTTTTCGGGCTATTAACAGATTTTCGGGATGCAGCCGCAGAAACACTTCCGGAGGATGAACCTCTTTTGGAATTAGCTAAACGAAAAATTAAAGAATTAAACCAAAAGTATCATGAATATGATAACAAATTTTTTCTTTTCAATCGTTCCCGTAAATGGAATGTCAGGGACAAAGTATGGATGGGCTATGAGCGAAAACGCGGAAAGCTTACTGAATTAAATGCATTGCTGCGCGGAAGGGCTAAAGATTATTTTTCAACTATCGTTGGCGACGTTACCATTTTACCTAAAGTAAAATATATCATCACCCTTGATACGGATACTCAGTTACCACATGACGCCGGATGGAAATTGGCAGGTACTATGGCGCACCCGTTAAACCGCCCGTTTTACGATGATAAAAAACAACGTATCACAAAAGGATATGGCATTCTGCAGCCAAGGGTTTCTGTAAGCCTTTCGCGGTCCGACAATTCATTATATTCATTGATGCAGGGGAATGAGCCGGGAATTGACCCATATACCCGCCTTACATCCGACGTTTACCAGGATTTATTTGATGAAGGTTCATTCATTGGAAAAGGTATTTATGATATAGACGCTTTTGAGCAGGCGCTCAACGGGCGTTTCCCCGAAAACCGTATTCTCAGCCATGATTTATTGGAAGGTTGTTATACCAGGGCCGGCTTATTGAGCGATGTGCAATTGTATGAGGAATATCCCACTCATTATAGTGATGATGTTAACAGGCGGCACCGGTGGATACGCGGCGACTGGCAAATAGGCTTTTGGTCTTTACCAATTACACCTGATATTAACAGGCGGCTTCGGAAAAATTTATTATCCGGTTTATCCCGTTGGAAAATATTAGACAACCTCAGGCGTAGCCTTGTGCCTGTGGCGCTGACACTTCTATTGCTATTAGGTTGGACTGTGCTGCATAACACCTGGTTCTGGACTTTATCCGTTTTACTGATCATCATGCTGCCATCCGTTATCGCTTCTGTATGGAATATCTTATGGAAATCGAACGAATTTACACTATGGCAACACATCGCGTCTTCGATAACTTCAATGAAGGACAACTTTTTCAGGAATGCCTTTCTGTTCGTTTGCTTACCTTATGAAGCATACTATAGTTTAGACGCTATATTACGTACCGGCTGGCGCATGATGGTAACGCATAAAAAACTGCTTGAATGGAACCCTTCAGGAAGCAGTGAACACAGCAGCGACAGGACATTGAGCGCTGCTTACCAATCTATGTGGTTTAGCCCTTTTATTGCTTTGGTAATGTTTATTTACCTTACAAAATACGATCCTGTTTCATTAATAACAGCTATGCCTGTATTAATATTATGGGCATTCGCTCCTTTTGCCGCCTGGTGGGTTAGTAAACCTTTTGTAAAACGTGAGGCAAAGCTAACGCCCGATCAGTTGGTTTTTCTCAGAACTATATCAAGAAAAACCTGGGCTTTCTTTGAAAATTTTGTGGGGCCTGAAGATAATTGGCTGCCGCCCGACAATTACCAGGAGCATCCGAACGGAACAGTAGCACACCGTACGTCGCCGACAAACATTGGCCTGGCTCTTCTCGCTAATCTTTCAGCCTATGACTTTGGATATATAACCGCAGGAACGCTGATAACGCGTACCGTCAATACCATAAAGACACTCGGTACGATGGAGCGTTACCAGGGGCATTTGTATAATTGGTATGATACGGTTTCATTAAAAGCAATGCACCCTAAATACATTTCAACAGTTGATAGCGGCAATATGGCCGGCCATCTGCTTACTTTACGGCAAGGCCTAATTGCAATACCTTACGAAAAAATAGAACTATCAAGGTTATTCAAAGGTTTAAAAGATACCATGTACATTCTTGAGAAAGAAATACACGGTAACATTTTATTGCAACAGTTGCAAACAGATATTGAAATTGTCCTTAACACTTTAATACTTACTCCCGTTATTGCAAAACAATATGTGGAGATATCCTTAAAATATGCTACAGGAATTGCAGACAGCTTGAAAGCCGAAAAGCGCAGCGATATTGATTGGTGGGCTGAAGCATTAGTGCGGCAATGTAATAATATCAATGAAGAGTTATCATTTCTTTTTCCATGGTTATTATTAGTTCCTGTTCCTGTTAAATTTCAAAAACTATTTAATTCTCTTGATTCCAGGACGTTAGATGAATTAGTAAGAATAGAAACACTTGTATTGCCGGAAATAAAAACCCTGCACGCCCAGGGCAATACGATTGCTGAAAATGATTGGCTTGATGCATTAAGCCAAAGTATCAGGCAAGCCTCCCGGAATGTCAATGAGCGGATAGCTGCAATCAGCTACATAGAACAACAATGCGCTGAATTTGCAAATTTGGATTATGATTTCTTATACGACAAGTCACAACATTTACTGGCAATAGGTTATAATGTGGAAGAATACCGGAAAGATAGCGGCTATTACGACCTGCTGGCATCTGAATCTAACTTATGCACTTTTGTAGCCATAGCACAGGGAAAGCTGCCACAGGAAAGTTGGTTTGCGCTTGGAAGATTGCTTACATACTCCGGGGGCACCCCATTGCTTCTTTCCTGGAGCGGGTCCATGTTTGAGTACCTGATGCCACTATTAATTATGCCTGAATATGAGCATACACTGCTTCACCAAACGCATAAAACTGCTGTAGAAAAACAAATAAAATATGGCATAGAGCATAATGTGCCCTGGGGCATTTCGGAATCAGGTTATAATGCAGTGGATGCTAATCTTAATTACCAGTATCGTGCGTTTGGTGTTCCGGGTTTGGGATTCAAAAGGGGACTGGCTGATGACCTGGTAATCGCCCCTTATGCATCCGCGTTGGCATTGATGGTAGCCCCGGAAGAAGCTTGCAGGAATATGGAACGTCTTTCAACTGAAGGATTTGAAGGAAAATTCGGCTTTTATGAAGCCATTGACTATACGCCTTCAAGGTTACTTCGCGGGCAATCAAGGGCAGTAATCCGTTCTTTTATGGCGCATCACCAGGGTATGAGCCTGCTTTCGCTCGCTTATGCGCTACTTGGCCAACCTATGCAGAAGCGATTTGAATCAGATTTGCAATTCCGTTCGGCAATGTTATTGCTGCAGGAACGCATGCCTAAAACCACGACATTTTATACTTATTCTGCTGATACTGCTACTACGCTCAGTTCCGTTTCAGGAAATAAGGAAATGAGGGTTATTAATTCACCTCATACGCCAATACCGGAGATTCAACTATTATCAAATGGCAAATACCATGTGATGGTTACAAATGCCGGAGGCGGCTATAGCAAGTGGAAGGATATGGCCGTAACACGTTGGCGCGAAGATACTACTTGCGATAATTGGGGAACATTCTGTTATATCCGCGACCTGGAAGACGGAACATTCTGGTCGAATGTCTTTCAGCCTACGCTGAAAGAAACAAAATACTATGAAGCGGCTTTTACAGAAGGGCGGGCGGAATTCAGGCGGGAGGACAGCAACATCGAAACGCACACGGAAATAGTTGTATCGCCCGAAGATGATATTGAAATGAGGCGTATTCATATCACTAACCGTTCCCGCAGGAAAAGAACAATTGATATAACCAGTTATGCCGAGGTGGTGTTAACATCCCCAATAGCCGACTCGCTACATCCTGCTTTCAATAAGTTGTTTATTCAAACTGAAATTGTGAACCAGCGGTGTGCCATACTATGCACCCGCAGGCCTCGCTCTGCTGAAGAACAAGCTACATGGATGTTTCACATGGTAACAGTGCATGGAGTGACCAATGAATCAATATCTTATGAAACAGACCGGATGAAATTTATTGGCCGTGGAAATTCAATAGCATCCCCGGCAGTAATGAATAAACCCGGACCTTTGTCCAACACCCAGGGGTCGGTATTAGATCCCATTGTTTCCATAAGGCACGAGTTAACGCTTCAACCGGAAGAAACAGTAATAATAGATATAATAACCGGCATTAGCGAGACACGGGATGCTTGCATTGGCCTGGTAGAAAAATACCAGGACAAACACCACAAGGATCGTGTTTTCGAACTGGCATGGACACACAGCCAGGTTGTGTTGCGGCAAATAAATGCAACAGAAGCTGACGCACAACTTTACGGACAGCTTGCAGGCTCAATAATATTCAATAACCCGTTATTGCGTACGGATCCATCGGTAATTATGAAAAACCGTCGAAGCCAGTCAGGATTATGGGGGTATTCAATTTCAGGGGACCTGCCTATTATCCTTTTGCAAATAGAAAATCAAGCGAATATAGAACTTGCAAAACAACTTGTTCAGGCGCATGCATATTGGCGGTTAAAAGGCCTTGCTATTGACCTCGTTATATGGAATGAAGATTATGGAGGATACCGGCAAGTGCTGCAAAACCAGATATTAGGGCTGATTTCAGCAGACCATGGGGCAGAATTAACGGATCACCCCGGAGGTATTTTTGTGAGAGCCGCTGACCAGATATCTGACGAGGATAACATACTCTTCCAAACAGTTGCGCGTATAACCATATCCGATAAGCGTGGAACATTAGAAGATCACATTAACCGGAAAAGCCGTGCTAAAAACATTATTCCCTATTTTACTCCTTTAGAGTCTTACACACCTTCATCTATATCTGTACCACAGTTAAAGAATCTTGAGTTTTTTAACGGATTAGGAGGATTTTCAGGTGATGGAAGGGAATATGTAATTGTAACATCGCATGACAAACAGACGCCGCTACCCTGGGCGAATGTATTGTCGAATCCTTATTTTGGAACTGTTATTTCAGAAAGCGGGCAATCTTATACCTGGGTTGAGAACGCGCATGAACTGCGCCTAACTCCATGGGATAATGATCCCGTATGCGACCAGAGCGGGGAAGTATTTTACCTGAGGGATGAAGAAACAGGGTATTATTGGTCGCCTGCGCCTTTACCGGCTTGCGGTACATCTGCATACATCACGCGGCATGGGTTTGGATATAGTGTTTTTGAACATAGTGAAGACGGCATTGAATCTGAAATGTGGGTGTATGTTGATATTGAAACAGCAATAAAATTCTTTGTAATTAAACTAAAAAATCATTCCGGCAGGCAACGGAAGCTTTCTGCCACGGGTTATATAGATTGGGTGCTTGGCGACCTTAAACCTAAAACAGGCATGCATATAGTTACGGAAATAGACCCTGGCAATGGCGCTTTTCTCGCAAAAAATATGTACAACCCTGAGTTCTCTGAACGAGTTGCATTCTTCGACACCGATGATAGCAGCAGGACATATACTGGTGACCGAACTGAATTTATCGGGCGAAACGGAACACTAAAAAATCCGGATGCAATGTCCCGCGCACGTCTTTCCGGGAAGACAGGCGCTGCATTGGATCCGTGTGCCGCCATCCAGACAACATTTGTTTTATCTGAAGGCCAGGAACGTAATGTCATTTTCAGGCTTGGGGTTGGAAAGAATATTGATGTAAATAAAATGATACTCCAATTCAGGGGTTTACCAACAGCGCAAAGCGCATTGGAAAGAGTTCGTAAATACTGGCAGGACGCCATTGGTATAATACAGGTAGAAACACCTGACCAATCCGTTAATATCCTTACAAACGGATGGCTTATGTATCAAACCATCAGTTGCCGGTTGTGGGCGCGTAGCGGGTATTATCAATCCGGCGGCGCATTCGGATTCAGAGACCAATTGCAGGATGCTTTGGCGGTAATGCATACCCAACCTGTCCTTGCCCGTAAACAAATCCTGCTTTGCGCTTCGCGCCAGTTTAAGGAAGGAGATGTGCAGCATTGGTGGCACCCGCCTGGCGGGCGTGGCGTAAGAACACTTTGCTCTGACGACCTCCTTTGGCTGCCGTTTGTAACCTGTAATTATGTTTTAAAAATAGGCGACTCACAGATACTGGATGAAAATAGTTACTTCCTTGAAGGCCGGTTATTAAACCCCGGTGAAAGGTCCTATTATGATTTACCCGCACAATCCGGCCAACACGCAAGTTTATATGAACATTGTGTGAGGGCAATTGAACATGCACTTAAATTTGGTGAACATGGGTTACCATTTATTGGTTCGGGAGATTGGAATGATGGTATGGACCTTGTTGGGAAAGATGGCAAAGGCGAGAGCGTGTGGTTAGGGTTTTTCCTTTATAGTGTGCTTATGCAATTTACTAATATTGCAAGTGCACGTTCAGACAATGACTTTGCAGAAAAATGTATTACAGAGGCAGAACAATTGCAAATTAATATTGAGAAAAATGGGTGGGATGGGAATTGGTACCGAAGAGCATACTTTAATGATGGAACTCCTCTTGGCTCTGCGGAGAACCCTGAATGTAAGATAGATTCTATTGCACAAAGTTGGGCGGTGCTTTCGGGGGCAGGGGCGCCCAATCATATACGTATGGCTATAGATGCTGCAGATAAGCGCCTTGTCAATACCAAAAGCAGGTTAATTCAATTATTAGATCCTCCTTTTGATAAATCCACTCTAAATCCCGGCTATATTAAAGGTTATGTACCTGGGATAAGAGAAAACGGGGGGCAATACACACATGCAGCAATCTGGATGATCATGGCGCAAGCCAAATTAGGCAATACCCAAAGGGCATGGGAACTGTTGCGTATGGTAAATCCTGTAAACCACACGAATTCTGAAGCTGCGGTATCGGTATATAAAGCGGAACCTTATGTTATGGCAGCAGATGTCTATTCTATGTCGCAAAATAATGGGCACGCCGGGTGGACATGGTACACAGGCTCTGCGGGGTGGATGTACAAGCTTATAGTGGAATGGCTTTTAGGTATGCGGCTGGAAGGAAATAAACTCAGGTTTACGCCTTGCATTCCTGAGGATTGGGAGTCATATAAAATAATTTACCGGTTCAGGGATACTACGTACCATATTATCCTGGTACAGGGAAAAATAAAAACCAGGGAAATGTCTATAGAAATTGACGGTGCGAAACAGGATGGTAAAGAAATTAATCTTATTGATGACAAATCAGATCACAAAGTGGTAATAAATTTCTAAACAATTTTTGTGCAAGTGCGCCGATTATGGATTAAATAATATTGGGGTAATAATTGATCACAGCGGCAGAGATCACTGCCAATTCCGGTCCAGCAGCGCACGTGTTTCCCGCACAGCGGTCTCCCATATCTTTAGCATTTCTTTATCTTCCCTTTGATAATATCCGCCGTAATTGCCATCTTCTAAAGCAATGCGGGCATCTTCCGGAGATAATGACTTAAGATGGTTTACATCAATCATCGGCTTTTGCATATCGGGCATATTAACGTTGGAAAGCCTTGTCCACGGAAAGTTTTCCATCCAGGAGGCATGAGATGCAATGGGATCAATATCCATTACCTTTTCCCATGTTTGTTCTGCCTTCCACCAGTTGTGAAATTTCAATGATACGGAAGTATTGATGTAATGTTTTACGATAAAATCCATCAACGGAATATTTCCCCCATGGCCGTTTACAATTAGTATGCGCCTGAAGCCATGATGCACTAATGAATCTATGATATCTGTCGCAAGCTGATTGAGCGTTGGGGGTTTTAAGGAAACCGTTCCGGGAAAGGCCATAAATAAAGGGGTAATACCATAGTGTATTACCGGGAAAACCGGAATACCTAATGGTTCTGCCGCTTCTACAGCTATGCGTTCAGCAAGAATACTGTCTGTAGATAAGCTTAAATAAGCATGTTGCTCTGTTGACCCGATGGGCAGGATACACCGGTCGTCTTTTTCCAGGTATTTTTCAACTTCCTTCCAGTTCATAGACGAAATATGCATGCGAATATATTTTAGGATGAATATACAAAAACAGGAAGATTCTATCCCAAAACATTCTTATTAGCCATCATTTTTTAATAAAACCGGTTGCTTAATGAAGATGTCAAAATCTTACCGACCAAAGAGGCGGCTTCTTTTTACAGTAATCGTGTCTTTATCAACATCCTATAACAGATCATCCGCTTTTCAATAATCCCCTCACAAAAAGAGAGTAGTTCTTTTCCGAACTACTCTCTTTATTTTTAAATGATCTTATTCCCTATTGTTCTATTACAATATGGAACATTTTATTCTCAGTACCTAAACGTACATTCACTATATACATGCTGTTGGCTACTGTATTATCCAGTTGTATCAACTCATTAATATTTCCATTCTGTGACATTACCTTTTTCTTATAAATAACCTGCCCAAGCACATCCCTTATTTCTACAGTCACTTCTTCTCCATTCCCGATAGCTACCGGGATACCCAATGAGCCTTTGATTGTAAATGTTCCCTTGTTAGGATTTGGGAATATTCTTATATCGCTGATTGTCGCCGCTGTTGAATTAATTGAAGTACCCGTATTGGTAGTGTCAATAGCTCGTCCCACACAAATCGTTACCGGAACACTTTTTACGCAACCTGACGGCATGGTGTAACTTATAGTTGGCGTGCCTGCTGAAACCCCGGTAACAACACCCGTAGTTGCCACAACAGTAGCCAAGCCGTTATTGGAGCTGCTCCACGTGCCGCCCGTAACACCATCACTTAATGTGGTGGTAAAGCCTGCACAAACTGTTGTAACTCCCGTTACCGGCTTTATTGGGTTCACCGTAATAGTTTTAGTTGCCACACAGCCGGGGATAGTTGTATAAAATATGGCTGCCGTACCCCCGGAAACCCCGCTTACTACTCCTGTCGAACTGACAACTGTAGCTACCGTGGTATTACTGCTGCT
>JBIOGX010000008.1:0-19165 GCA_044448445.1 Chitinophagales bacterium | reverse complement strand
GTGTAACTATAAATCAGGACTACCGGAAAGAACTGTAAACAAAAGTCAGGACTAACAAAATGGCAGTAAACAAAAATCAGGATTATCTAACCAAGGTGTAAATCTATTTCAGGACGATGCAAAATTTCATACGGGACGAGGCAGAAATAAAAATGGGACATTTTTGAGAGGTTTTTGGGATATTTTTGAGACATTTTTGGGATATTTTGAGAGTTTTTTGGGATATTTTTATATATTTTGTAAAAATTTAATAATAGCCACCACAAAGCGTTTAAGCCATTTTCATCCACCCAAAATATCCCATTTCCATATTTACCAGGTAATGGGACATTTCAAAAACTACTGAACTGAATACTACCCAAAAAATAAATAATAAAAACTTTGCGGCCTCCGCGTGATTATTCTGCGGCCTCTGGTGAAACTTTCAGGATACTATGATAAGAAGAACCTGTCTCGCCCTGGCTGATGTGAGCAAATGTGAGCATGATGTGATAACCTGCCTGCCGATAGGCCGGTCGCAAAAAATGTAATAATAGCCACAGTAAAGCATTTCAGCCGATTTGAATATCCCATTATCACATCAGTTTTTTATTTTGCGACTGTGATATTATGAATAAAGTGAGAAGATCAGAAAGAGGAATTAGAAGATATGATGGCGCCTTATTATGTCGTAGGTACAACAACTGAATGTTTGATGGTTAGCAAAAAACAGACATGCTTGATAAGCCATATAGTAGTAAGGATAGGCAGAATACAGCGCCACCAGGATGATAGAAGCTGGACGTAACAGCGTAGAGCTCCTTTTGCCACGCGGAGCCGATTGGCAAAAGTGGCACTTTCTTTGGTTCGTTTCTTGGCGCCTGTCCCGATTTTTTATATCGGGGCTATAGAAAAGAAATGAACACTCACGATGATCAAAAAATACGATAAGAACTGTTTCGCCCTGGCGGATGTGAGCATAATGAGATAATCGAGAAAAATGTTATAACCGCTATGGGAAAGCATTTCAGCCAATTTTATTATCCCACCTGCCTGCAGGTAGGCAGGTTATCACACCACAAATTTTTCCAGTAGTGTGATATTTATCTGTGAAACCCTTTAACCAAATAACCCTTTAACCTTTTAACCAACCTGCCTGCCGGTAGGCAGGTTAACCCATTAACCAATTGAGTCATTGAGCTATTTCGCCATTGAGTAATTATTACTTACTCTCCATCCTCACCACAGGCACTATCATTTCTTCAAGTGATATACCGCCGTGCTGGAAAGTATTTTTATAGTAGTTCACAAAATGGTTGTAGTTGTTGGGATAGCAGAGAAATACATCTCCCTTTGCGAAAATAAAAGTAGAGCTTACATTAGGCCGCGGCAGTCCTGCAAATTTCGGGTCGCGGAATGCAAGCACGTCTTTTTCTTCATACTGCAGGTTACGCCCGTGTTTGTAACGAAGGTTGGTAGTAGTGGCGCGGTCGCCTATACATTTACTCGGTGTTTTTACACGCACGCTTCCATGGTCAGTGGTGAGCATTAACTGTATGTTCTTGTCAGCTATCTTTTTCAGCGCCCTGTGCAGCGGAGAGTGTTCAAACCAGCTCACAGCAAGCGAACGGTAAGACACTTCATCGCCCGCAAGCTCTTTAAGCACTTCCATTTCCGTACGGGCATGAGACAGCATATCCACAAAGTTATACACGATCACAGTAAGGTCATTTGAAAGGCAATTATGAATATTTTCTTCCATCGCCTTGGCGTCATCGTTATTGGTGATCTTTATGTATTGCCACTTTAGATTATCCAGTTTCAGGTGTTTTAATTGATTGGCAAGGAAGGTTTGTTCATAAAGATTTTTCCCTCCTTCTTCATCATCATTTTTCCATTCCAGGGGAAAGTGAGCTTCAATATCTATCGGCAGCATACCGGCAAATATTGCGTTGCGGCAATATTGTGTTGCAGTCGGCAGGATACTGTAAAAAAGATCATCTTCAACTATACGGAATGACTCAGTGATTATTGGCTGAAATGCTTTCCAGTGGTCGAGGCGCAGGTTATCTATTACCACTAATATTGTTGGCTTACCTTGTTTCAGATAGGGCGCTATCTTCTGCTCAAAAACCTTGTGTGATAATAGTGGGGCTGTCTTGCCATTATCCTTTATCCAGTTTGCATAATTCTTAGAGATGTATTTGAAGAACTCCGTGTTAGCTTCTGTTTTCTGTGATTGCAATACTTCCATCATTTCTTCACTATCGCTCTTGCCCATTTCCAGTTCCCAGTACACCAGTTTCTTATAGAGTTCTTTCCATTCCTCGTGATCAGGATTATTACTCAGCGCCATAAACAGGTTACGGAAATCCTGCTGGTACGCTATCGTTGTTTTCTCAGATACTAATCGTTTGCCGTCCATTATTTTTTTCAGCGACAGCAATACCTGGTTAGGGTTTACCGGTTTTATCAGGTAGTCGGTGATCTGTGCGCCAAGCGCGTCTTCCATAATATTCTCCGCTTCGTTCTTGGTAATCATTACTACCGGCAGCATCGGTTGCAGTTCTTTTATTTTTGTCAGTGTCTCTAAGCCCGTTAGTCCGGGCATGCTCTCATCCAGCAGCACTACGTCTATTACTTTGTCTTTTAGCAGTTCAATCGCATCGTAACCGTTAGATATCGGGGTTACTTCATAGCCTTTATTTTTCAGGAATAGTATTTGGGATTTGAGTGAATCTATTTCGTCATCCACCCATAAAATTTCGCCTTGTGTGTTCATAATGTTTCCGGTAGTGTTTAAATTTAGAATTGAATTTATCTAAAATTACGCTCTTGATATATCTTCGCCACTTACTTTAACTCAACTTTGGCGTTATAGTAATTAAAAATGCCCGTTCTCTATAACAACTATATTGGCTCTGTTTTATTGCTCTTCACACTTTTTTACTTTTTATTTTTAACTTTTTACTTTTGAACCATGCCTTCCATAACAATCAGAAAAGCAACAAAACAGGATTGCCCGCCTATGCTCGAACTTGTGCATGAATTAGCTCATTACGAACGCGCGCCGCACGAAGTTACCGTTTCATTGGCGCATTTTACAGAAAGCGGGTTTGGCCCAAACCCTGTCTGGTGGGCGTATGTGGCGGAAGAAGATGGCGTCGTAAAAGGCTTTGCGCTCTACTATATCCGTTACTCCACATGGAAAGGGCAGAAAATGTATCTCGAAGATATTATTGTTACTGAATCAGCGCGCGGAAGGGGATTAGGAACCTTATTGATGGACGCGCTGATAACTGAAGCCAAAGAAAAAAAACTACAGGGCATCACCTGGCAGGTACTCAACTGGAATGAACCCGCGTTCAACTTCTACAGGAAATACAATGCCCGCTTCGATGATGAGTGGACTAACGGCATCCTCGATTTTTAAATATACACTTAGACTTATGACTTACGACTTATGACTCACGACTATCTCTTCACTTTAATAAAATCCTCGCTCATGTGCGGGCACCTGTAAGTAGTAAAGTGAAACGATATACTCAGCAAGGCCATAAGGTATTGATCCTTGCTTGCCGTATTACCACGCTGCTTGCCGGGGCGTCCCAGCGGTGGCCCATTCGGGTTGATCTCTAATGAGCGGTCTTGCAGCAAATACGCAGGTGAGTTTGTCGGAAATTTTGACGCGCCTGCATAAGTGGAGCTTACATCGTCTAAGTAGTCTGTGGTGGTAAGGCGGTCTGCTATCTCCAGTGTAAGGTTTACACCTCCCGCAATCCAGAATTTAAAACCGGCGCCAATAGGGAAGCACGCACTTACGTCACCATATTTTCTGCCGCTGTAGCCCACAAACTGCCCTTCGGTGCCGAGCGGGCGCAGATAGTACTTCGTCCCGTTGTAAGTGGTATATGGATTGTAATAAAATGCGCCTATACCTCCTGTCAGGAACGGCGTCCACCTGTTATAAGGATCACCGGTAACGAATTTGAAGAAATTGAACTCCGCCTGTAGTGCCATTTCGATCACATCGCTCCTAAAATTCAGATTACGCATTTTGTCGTAATAGTCATTGCTTAATTTATCATCATATCCAACCTGCGTATAATCGGCAACAATTTTCAGGGATATATAGCCATTCATACGCCTGCGCACATAAATGCCCCCTGCCGGGCCTATGGTTTTGAAACCATAATTATCATTGAGATCACCAAAGTATTGCGACCCGCCCAGGGCTATTCCTAATTCATTAGCAGTATAATACATCTGTGCCCTTACCCTGGAAAAGGATATAACGAAAATAAATAATAAAATTATCGCGGGTAACCTGCGCATCATATATAACTCCTGATCAGATCTTTGCTAAACGCCAAAAGTAACAATTTATTGCCTTTGCATGGCTTTTTAAGGAACGAATCACTACCCCGCCCCTAATGGCAAGGCTCCCCTTAGATTGGGGGTTAGGCTACCTGCTTATGAGATACTTTAGTATAAGTATAACTCACTTTTTCGCCTTCCACTTTGAAAGTCACTTCTACTTCCTCCGGTTCGAAAAGGCTGGTAATCTTGCTGGTGATCTTGCTGCCAATCTTCTTAAAGAATACTGCCATACCATTTAATTTGCCCGGCGATTGAGTAATTTGAGTTTGAGTTTCCATATAAACACATTTAAAACGGCATAATATTCAATAATAGAGTAATAAAGAAAATAACCGTTTCAAATGAATTACTATAAAATTAATGCCATAATATATACGTACAGCAAAATAGGGAATAAACTTACCCACACTATATTAAGATGTTTATCTTTCTCTACATTTTTTTTGGATTAAATAATATTATTCTATACTTTTGCAATCCCAAATTTGTCCGGCTACTTCTTAAAGCTGATCGGTTTGAAGTGATTACTATTTGTTTTTAACGGTTTACGACTCGCAAATTTTTAGTTTTTACTTTTTACTTTTTACTTTGAAAGGTATCCAATGTTCCTGCCGGGCGATTGGTTTAACTTTTTTAAACAAAATTATGGCAACAGAAAACAACCTTCAGAGTTACGAGCTGATGGCAATCTTCACTCCCGTACTGTCGGAAGAAGATTACAAAAACGCTCAGAAGAAGTTCGCGGACTTCATCAAAGAAAACGGTGGCAGTGTTACCCACCAGGAAGCATGGGGCTTACGCTCCCTGTCTTATCCCATCCGCAAAAAGACCACTGGCCTTTACTTCGTAATGGAATACAAAGCGCCAAGTGATACCAACGCCAGGCTGGAGATCCAGATGAATCGTGATGAGAGCATCATGCGTCACATGATCACGCGCCTCGACAAGTTTGCACTCGCTTACAGTGTGCGCAGGCAGAACAAAAAACTAACTACAGAAACCGCATCTTAAAATCATCACGACAATGGCAAAGCAAAACGAAATAAAATTCCTTACGTCCCAACGTGTCGAAAAGCGCCAGAAGAAATACTGCCGTTTTAAGAAAATGGGCATCCGGTATATAGATTATAAAGACGGTGAATTCCTCAAGAAGTTCCTCAACGAACAGGGCAGGATGCTTCCCCGCCGCATTACCGGCAACTCGCTGAAGTATCAGCGTAAAGTATCGCAGGCGATAAAAAAGGCCCGCCAGATGGCTCTTTTACCTTATGTTACTGACCTTTTAAAGTAAAACAGATCATGCAAATAATTCTTATAAAAGACGTTGATAACCTGGGCGCCGCCCACGAAATGGTGAATGTAAGGCCGGGATACGCCCGCAATTACCTCATCCCACTGAAGTTTGCAATAGAAGCCAGCGGAGCCAATACCAAGGTAATGGAAGAACGCCGCAAGCAGTTGCAGAAGAAAGAGAGCAAACTGATGGCTGAAATAGCCAAGGTTAGCGAAGTGCTGAAAGCCTCGCCTGTAAAGGTGGGCGCCAAGATTGGCGTTAGCGGTAAAATATTCGGTAGTGTTACTGCTATACAGATAGCGCGCGCTATCCGTGAGCAGAAAGGCTATGAGATAGACCGCCGCCGTATCACTATCCTCGACGATGTGAAGGAAGCCGGTATGCACAAAGCCAGCATAGACTTCGGCAAAGACAATCTTGTGGAAATTGAGTTTGAAGTAGCAGGAGAGTAACAGGGCGGAGCGTGTTATTAGTAAAGTATATAGACCATCCCGAATTTCGGGGTGGTTTTTTTGTTTTGTATGTATTGCTGCAACTTTCATTAACTTAGCATCAACATTTTACAATGAAATACCCACGCCTTCTTTCATCAGGCGCTAATAACAGGGTAATAGCGCTCTCCGCAACGGAAGTGGCGAAACTGTTCATAGGCGATACCCGCTCGGATCTTGGATCGGAGGCGGAGAAGATGAAATTTGCCAACTCGGTAAATGGATTGGTAGCGCGGTTCATAAGGCTTGATTTTGATGAGGCTTTGCAAGCTGAAATGCTGGTAATGGAGCGTATCTATCCTATAGATTACCGCGCTTATGAAGTAGAGAAACGCGAACTTTGGTGGGAAGTATTTGAAGATGAAGTAGCCGAACTGCATAAGGCGGGTTTTGTGCATAGAGATATAAAGCGGCCTTCAAACCTGGCAGGCCTGGCATTTGATAATATTTTACTCACCAATGAAGGGCTGCGGCTGATAGATGTTGGCATTTCAGCATTGCGTACCCAGGTAGGCGATAAATTATTTGATAAGTACATAGAAACAGAGTTGCAGGAAATGGTGGAGTTTAAGGAGTATTTTTTGAATAGGTAACTTCTGATGCTCGCGTTGGTCATTGCCAATCAAAGACCGCCATTCCGCTCCGATGGCTATCCTATGAGTACTTACATCGGTGTACCTGATTTTTTATCAAGGATTGCCTCTACGCAATCCGGGCAGTAGCAATCTCCATTTTCAAGCATGGGTATTTTTACAGGCATATTACTACACCAACATTCCGGAGGGTTGCATACGAAAGTTGCCGTGCATTGGGGGCATACTTTAATGGTATCTTTTTTCAATTCCGGGGCCATACCATACAAATCTACAAATCATTTGTCAAAATAAAAAGAGCCTGTCATTGTGGGGGGGCTACTTTGTAACATCTGTAACCGCCACATCAAAAACAAGAATAGAGTTGGCAGGAATAGGGCCTTTGTTTGCAGCGCCATAAGCCATACCTGACGGGATGTATAAGGTAGCTACACTACCCTTTTGCAGCAGTTGCACACCCTTGTCCCAGCCCTTTATCACCTTGCCGGCGCCTATCTCTACTGTGAGTGGCTCCGGGTGCTGAAACTTAGGGTCTGTGTTGGAGTCAAACACAGTGCCATCCAGCAGCTTGCCGGTATAGTCTATGGTAACTGTTTCGCCAGCCAGTATCTTATGGCCTGTGCCTGCTCTACTGATAGTGTAATAAATACCCGATGCTTTCTGCGCGTGTATGTTGTGTACCGTAAAATATTCCTGTAGTTTTTTCTCATCAGCAGTTCTTTGAGCAGCCTCACTTCTTGTATCCTGTGCACAGGAAAGCTGTACGGACAAAATAAACACGGTAAAGAGAATTTGCATTAACCGGGTGCGCATGGTAAGTATTTTGAACAAAGATAAGGTTGGTTTGTTAATAATTATTTTCCACGATCTCGAAATAAGCCTGTGGGTGCATACATGCCGGACATGTTTCCGGTGCATTTTTTCCCTCGTGAATATGCCCGCAATTACGGCATTTCCAGATTACAACGCCATCCCGTTTAAAGACCTTTCCTTCCTCCAGGTTTTTATGCAATTTTTCATAACGCGCGGCATGTGATTTTTCTATTTTCGCAATCAGTTTAAAGGCGCTTGCCACTTCCCGGTACCCTTCTTCTTCAGCTATACGCGCGAACTCAGGATACAGAATGGTGAATTCTTCCGTTTCACCTGCTGCTGCGGCCTCCAGGTTTTCTTCAGTAGTGCCTATTTTTCCTGCCGGGTATGTGGCAGTGATCTCTACCATTGTACCTTCTAAAAACTGGAAAAACCTTTTGGCATGTTCTTTTTCATTGAGTGCGGTTTCAGCAAAAATGGCGGCAATTTGTTCCAGGCCATCTTTTTTTGCCTGGCTTGCAAAGAAATCATAACGGGTGCGCGCCTGACATTCTCCCGCGAACGCTTTCAATAAATTTATTTCTGTTTTTGATCCTTTTAAGATTTTCATAATGCTCTTTTTAATGTGTGTGTAAAATACGGGTGTTTACACAAGGAAGTTTATGATCTATATCAACCATGAGGCTATTATTTATCAATCTCATACCATTTAGTCTTTAAAAATACACTACAGATAAATAGTAGCCCCGACCTTCAGGTCGGGGAAATAAGAATATTAGGACTTTAGCCGAAATAATGTTGCATGTAATTGTAAAGTCCAAATGGTTAATCTACTTCAATTCTAAGCTTGTACTTATCGGCGCCGTCTTTATCAAGGCGAAGGATAATTTTATCAACAACACTTGCCAGGCTGTGATTAGAGTTCACGTCAACAGGATTGGTTCCGGGCAAAGAAAATTCTGCTTTCCTGATAAAATCTTTCTTTTCAAAATCATAAACTGTTTCCGGGGTATATCCCTTTTTACTGTGGCCTGTGAGACACGTATTTAAGTTGCTTAAAAGGTCATCGTACTTTCTTTTTAGAGATTCAAGATCAGTAGAGGACTCAACGGTACAATTGTATTGACAGCCGGAACTGGTATTGATCTTTGTATAAGCGCCCGGGAAAAGGTAAAAATTAGGGTCGTAAAAAGAGCCCATAATTCCGGGTTTATCAGAGCTTTTCAGGAATTCGAAACCGGAAGGAGAATTTGCAATGATAAATTTAACTTTATCACAGAAGGAGGAGTTGCTGTTAACCTTATTCGCTGTACTGTTGTAATAAAACAACTTTGCCTGGAAATGGCCTTTTGCTCCGGCATCTTTACTGCTGAGTACTATATTGTAGGTGCCGCTATTTTTACATTTGAAAGGGACTGTCACTTTACTTCCTATGGTTTTGAAAAACTTAGGGTCATCTTCTTTCCTGTTCAGAAAACCATTGGCATCGCTGATCCCAACGCCTACAACAAAATCTGTTGAAGTGCATACGATCAGCAACATATCACCCACATTCATCTGGACAGGAAAGGATTCGTAATATTTTTTATCGGAATTAATTTTTGACGATTCTGTCAATTCACCGTTTAGCAACTTAGCCTGAATGGCTTCGTCACTGCCCTGGGCAGCACAGAAGCTGCCAAAAAATAAGGCGGTAATTAACAATAAATAGTTTTTCATAATTGTGTTTTTTTTGAAAATTATAACACAAAGATAGGCGCATGTTTACCAGTTGATATACCATGAATGTGGTATTTTTTGAAAAGACAAAAAGGTCTGAAATGCTAAAAAAACACCACCTA
This sequence comes from Chitinophagales bacterium, assembly GCA_044448445.1. Taxonomy (GTDB): domain Bacteria; phylum Bacteroidota; class Bacteroidia; order Chitinophagales; family Chitinophagaceae; genus Nemorincola. The sequence goes on along the minus strand of JBIOGX010000008.1, from coordinate 9,774 downwards.
ATTTTCACATGGCGAAAAAGAGGCGCTCATTACCTGATCTGTGCGAGTATTGTTTGGGGGGAACACAAACAACGACGGAAATGTCCCATCCTGAAGAAAAAAAGCAAAATGGGATATTTTGGATGGATGAAAATAGCTGAAATGCTTTGCTGTAGCTATTATTAAGTTTTACAAAATATCTCAAAATATCGCAAAATGTCGCAAAAAACTCCCAAAATATCCCATCGCTTCGCCTAAAATTCGGATTATCAATCAAGGCCGTCATCCCGATTTTTTCGGGATATCCTGATGATTGGCAGGTAGTAACATCAGGGATATTCATCTTTATTGCGGTAGCAAATTTTTGTTGAGCTTTACTGCTACCTGAGCTTAACCGTCTGACGCCAGAAAAAGGCGTGCTGACGGGCAATTACTACTTTTTTGCTATTTGGACACAAGGTACTGCGGGGGAAAGAAAACGCAAAATTGGGTTTTTATGATATAGCGTTTTCTGTAGTGTCATATACCGTATGCTGCTTATCATAAAAATTTCTTTGAGCCACCATAGCGGGTTTGAGTGGTTTTTTGGCTTTAAAATTTGGGGCTTGAAAAAAGAGGTTCAATTGATGACGTTTGAAGCGATACATTAAATTTATTTGCAGCCCAGATAGATATGGAAGGTGGGGTTTTAGGGGGAAAGCAATGTAATTTTCACGAGTCGAAAAAGAGGCTCCTGTTAGCTGATCTTCGCGAGATTTGTTGGTGAATAACACCAACAAAGGCGGAAAAAAATAATACAATAGCCCGGCGTAGTGTTAGTTAGATGTGCCACACTTTTGAAGTGTGGCACATCGGATAACGGCTTTGATGGGGCATGCGGTTTATCTCTTCTCAAATTTCATCACTTTCACACCGCTTTCACTTCTTACCGTTAGGTAGTACAGGCCTGCCGGCAATTGCCTGACATTTACATTAGTCTGCTCCCCTGCCAGTTGTTGCCTCATCACTTGCTGCCCTACGGTATTGGTGATGGTAAAAAAGCTATACAGGGGTTGTCCTGCTTTAATAATGAGCTCATTGGTTGCGGGGTTAGGGTATATATTTATGTCTGCCGCGGTGGTACTGTTTTTAATTTCTAATGGGGGTACTGTTATAGTTAATGCATGTATCGCTGAGTCAACGGCAGCAGGGCTGAATGCATAGAAATAAGTAAAGCTTGCAGTATTGGCAGGGTGCAAAGTAGCTGAAGAAGTAACGCGGGCTATACTGTCAGCAGCACTGTCAACAGGCGCTATATGCGCTACCCGGAACGCAAGCCCGATAGCAATATCCGTATTAGTGGTATCGCCCATAGCATAGTAGATGGCGCCCAAGCCGCCGCCCGTGGTTTGATTATACATGGAGGCAATACTAACCGAAGTGGAGGGGTATGACGCCCAATTAGTATAAATAAAACATTTAGCATTAGTATCGGCTGTACCCAGTCCCAGGAATGCCGCAGGGTAAGTCAGCCCGGCAGCGGAAACCACTGTGGCGTTCAATGTATTTGGTAACTGGTATTCAATTTTATTCTTTGTGCTAAAGTTATAAGATTGCATCTCATCATTATCCGGATCTAAGGAGCGTAAATAATAAATATTGTTTTTAGGTGTGGATGAAGTATTGGTAAGGGTTACCTTAACTGTAAAATACAGATTATTGGTATCGAGCGATGTTTCCTGTTTTACAGTAACACTATCCACAGAGCCCACCCATGTTCCGGTAATAATGCTGCCGCTTGTAGTGTAAGCGGTATTAGTGCCGGGGATACCTGTTCCCGAGAGCGTATTCCATGCATCTGCACGCGGGCCGCCGTTTATTTCCATAGCCCATCCTTCAAATGGTGTGCCGGGGAGAAAGTAATCTCCAAAAAAAGGTGGCGTACCAACGGTCCATCCATCCATAGCCGGGTCTGCCACAAAACCCAGGCAGTGGGCTGGCGATGTTGTGCCGCAGGGCATATACACGCTGCCTGTTACTACACTGGAATGGTATCCCGGAGGAGCCACTGCCGAACTTCCATAAGCGCCGCTGCCGGATATGCCAACTTCAACATACCTCCCTTTGATAAATAAATTGCAACTGTCTATTTGTGCGAAGGACTTTGCTGAGCATGCAATGGAAAAAATAATTACTGCAAATCTGAAGATGTGAATAGGTCTCATAAAATACATTTTTTATAAAGCTACACATTTTTTAATACATCACCAATTTTTCCCCGGAAGGTGATCATAGCCTTCCAAAATCAAATACTGCCCGGTATAGTCTCCCCGCAAGTGCCGCCCTGAATGGAAAGATTTGTGGAATGAGATCAGTGGAGAGGCCTAGGATGCTGCCACATACGGAATCAGTTCCTTGATGTAGCTAATTGCAAGTGTTCAGGAGATTATTTCGGTATTAATTATTTTTTTATTTGCCTCAATGAGTGTAGTTGCCATAGCGCTGGCCTCACTTCGGGCTATGCAGCGCTTCGCAATGACGGCATTGGTGGGGCATGCACTGCAAAATAGGACACAAACAAATAACGATATTTTCTTTACCTTTGATATATTGAAAAACAATCTAAAATGCTTATAGAACGAACAGATAATGATAAGATAATAATCACTTTGCCATCCATGAATGACAAGTTCGGGTTGCAGCGGCTTATTGATTATGCAAAATATCTTGAGGCAACTGCTAAAAGCAAAGCCAAACAAGCTGATATTGATAAACTTGCCGATGAAGTAAATGCTGCCTGGTGGTCCAAAAACCGTAAACGTTTTATTAAGTGAACATAATCGTTGATGCAAACATAGTGTTCAGCGGTATTCTTAATACCAATGGTAAGATTGGTACCATTCTTATTAATTCACAGAACAGGTTTACTTTTATAGCTCCTGATTTTTTACGTAAAGAAATTCGTAAACATTATCCAAAGCTGATAAAAATATCCGGTTTAACGACTGAACAAATTACAGAAACTGAATTCCTGGTTTGCAGGCAAATCAATTTTATATCAGAAGAACAAATAAAGGCCGCGCACTGGGTAGCTGCTGAAAAACTGGTCGCTGATATTGATCCAAAAGATACTCATTATGTTGCTTATGCAAAACAGTTCAGATGCAAAATATGGAGTGGCGATAAGGTATTGATGCGCGGACTTGAAAAGAAAGGGTTTCATAATTTTATCACAACGAATGAGTTATATAAATTACTTGAAAAAGAATAAAACTCTTTGATAGTATCTTAATTGGGCAGTAACCACCTCCCCCGCCGCGGCGGGTACTCCTCCTAAAAACAGGAGGAGAATACCGCATTATTATAATATATGCTTAAAATCATAAAAACAATCGGGTCTTTCTATACCTTTGCACCCTAAAAAACAATAGAAAAATGAAAGAAGTATATATCGTATCCGCGGTACGCACGCCAATAGGCGCATGGGGCGGAGCGCTGAAAGATTTTTCGGCAACAAGGCTGGGAGCAATTGCAATTAAGAGCGCAATAGAAAGAGCGGGAGTGAGAGCGGAGGAGATCAATGAAGTGTTTATGGGCTGCGTACTGCAGGCCAACCTGGGGCAGGCGCCTGCACGCCAGGCTGCACGCTTTGCGGGTGTGCCGGACAATGTACCCTGCACTACCATAAACAAGGTATGCGCCAGTGGTATGAAGTCGGTAATGCTGGGCGCACAGGCCATAATGCTTGGTGATGCCGATGTGGTAGTAGCGGGTGGCATGGAGAGCATGAGCAATGTGCCTTTCTACAGCCCAAGCCTGCGCTGGGGCAATAAATATGGCGACACCACTATGATAGACGGCCTCGCCAAAGACGGCCTCGTTGACGTGTATCACAATTACGCCATGGGCAACGCAGCCGACCTCTGCGCGAAGGAGTGCAACATAAGCCGCGAGGCACAGGACGCTTTCGCCACAGAAAGCTACAAGCGCAGCCAGGCTGCATGGGAAGCGGGCAGGTTTGACAACGAAGTAGTAGCCGTGGAAGTGCCTCAGAAAAAAGGCGACCCCATAAAAATAACGAGAGACGAGGACCCATGGAATGTGAAGTTTGACAAGATAGCAGGGCTTCGCCCGGCCTTCAGTAAAGATGGCACAGCTACAGCAGCAAACAGCAGCACCATGAACGATGGCGCAGCCGCATTAGTGCTGATGAGCAAGGAAAAAGCTGAGGCGCTGGGCATAAAACCAATTGCAAAAATAAAAGGCTATGCAGATGCAGAGCAGGCTCCTGAGTGGTTCACTACTTCTCCGTCGCTGGCGGTGCCAAAGGCAATAGCCAAGGCAGGGCTGAAGATAGATGATGTTTCTTTTTTCGAGTTTAACGAGGCTTTCAGTGTAGTGGGTATAGTGAACACGCAAAAACTAAATCTGAAACCGGAACAGGTGAATGTGAACGGCGGTGCAGTAGCAATGGGCCATCCGCTCGGATGCAGCGGCGCGCGCATCATCACTACGCTGATCAATGTGCTGAACCAGAAGGGCGCAAAATATGGCGCAGCAGCCATTTGCAACGGTGGCGGCGGGGCGAGCGCTGTGGTGATTGAGAGAATGTGATGAAATGACTCAATGGCTCAATTACTCAATGAATGTAATTGGGAATTGGTTTTATTTGGAATTGGGTGTTGGGAATTTGTAATTAGGTACCACTTGAAGTGCCAAATAACAAATTCCCAATTCTTTTTTACTCCAAATTCCGAATTACAAATTCCAAATTCCTTATTTTGGCACTAATTACCAATTCCTAATTCCAATAAATGCTGGCATTTATCAGGGCAACAATATTTAAACCGCGCAGTATATTGATCGTGTACATAGCGCTGGCTATAGGGGTGGCCATACAGCTAATATCGCTGGGCAGCCATATTTTTGTTATGCCAAAGCCGGGTACTTACGCTGACGATATAATGCATAAGCCGGAGTTGTTGAAACTTTTTGTAGGTACGCATCAAACGGATTACAACAACTACTTAGTCTTTAAACATTCATGGTTCCACCTGCTCAACGGCACTAACCTGTATGGCGTATATCCCACTGAGCACTGGGACTTTTTTAAGTACAGTCCCACCTTCGCCTTATTCATGGGGCTGCTGGCTTATCTGCCTGACATTGTCGGCTTATCCTTATGGAACCTGCTGAACGTCATCACGCTGTTCCTCGCCATACGCATGTTGCCGTTCAGCGTAAAAACACAATGTATTTTGCTGTGGTTCATAGCGTTTGAGATGCTTACCTCCATACAAAACAGCCAGAGCAACTGCCTTATGTGCGGGCTTATCATCCTTGCATATAGCTGTATGCAGCAGCAGAAAATATTGCTTGCTACCCTATGGCTGGTGATTGCCACTTATATCAAGGTATATGGCGCCATAGGTTTCTGCCTGTTCCTGTTTTATCCCGGCAAGCTAAAGTTTGTGCTGTATGCCGCGCTATGGACTATTGTGTTAGCTGCGTTACCGCTATGTGTTACCTCTTTTGGTAATCTTGTACAGCAATATCATAACTGGGCCGACCTGTTAAGAGCAGATGCAAGCGCCGCAACGGGCATATCGGTAGCGGGCTGGCTGCATACATGGTTTGGGTTCAGCAATATCAAGGGTTATGTGACAGTGGCGGGGTTACTATTATTCCTGCTGCCCTTTCTGCGTTTCGGGTCGTACCGCAATGAGGTCTTTAAGCTGCTGATGCTGGCATTTATGCTTATCTGGATGATCATCTTCAATCACAAAGCGGAATCCCCTACTTATATTATAGCCGTGGCGGGAGTGGGTATATGGTATTTTACACAGCCTAAAGCGGCGTGGCGCACCGTGTTATTATGGCTTGTCTTTATTTTCACCAGCCTGTCCGCTACTGATATTTTCCCACCATACATAAGAATTCATTTTATATACCCTTATACTATTAAAGCGGTTCCCTGTATATTGGTATGGTGTGTGGTATTTATGGACTTGATGCGGTTGAAAAAGGAGCAGAAAATGGTTCAGGATAGTATTTAGGGGCTATTAAACTATGTAAATCAATGTAATGATTAAAAAAAGAAAAGAAAAATACCGATATTAGCTGAAATTTATAAAATACAATACATTCAACTTTGTATATGAAATCAGGGATAATCAGATTAATTGGCTTATTGTTATTGATGTCAACTATGAGCAGTTGCTTTATGGAGAGTTATGGGAAGTACCATAAACGCAGATTTTATGTGCACCGCAAGACTTATTATCATCATCATAAACACCGCCATAATAGCTGGTAAGCCTTTGGCAGGTAATTGGTTAATTAGTCAATTGGCTAAAAGGTTAATAAGTTAACAGGTTAATTAGCTATAAGTATTTACTACCCCATATTTTATTAAACTACTTACCAATATATTAACACAGGAAAATGTAAATTTGTTTCCTTAAATTTTTTTAAGCAAAGATTATCAATGGCAATATTAGGTAACCTTGTAGCACGTTCCTTACAACTTCGGAAAAAATTCAATTTACCGGTAGCGACACCGCAAACCTACCAGCGCCATACGTTGCGTCATTTGCTGGAGCGCGGCCAATACACCTCATTCGGGAAACATTACGGGTTTGCGGAAATACTGAGTAAAGAGGTGGACTTTTTAAAAGTTTTCCGGGAAAGGGTGCCTGTGCATACCTATACCGAAATGCATAGTGAATGGTGGCACCGATGCCAGGATGGTGAAGAAAATGTAAGCTGGCCGGGAAAAGTAAAATATTTTGCGTTAAGCTCAGGCACTTCTGAAGCTGCAAGCAAGCATATACCTGTTACCCAGGATATGATAAAATCAGTAAAAAAGGTGGGGTTCAAGCAGCTATACAGCATGGCCAACTTTAAGATTCCGCCGGTGGCGTTTGAAAAAGGGATACTGATGCTTGGCGGCACTACTTCATTGTTTGAAAAGGGCGAGTACTACGAAGGCGATATGAGTGGTATCAGCGCAAAGAACATGCCCCGCTGGATGTCGTCACTGCTCTATAAACCGGGGAAAAGAATATCCAAACGCAGGAAATGGGAAGACCGTATAAAACTGATCGTAGAGAAAGCCACGCAATGGGATGTGGGTATTGTCTGCGGGGTTCCCGCATGGGTGCAAATAGTGCTGGAACGGGTGATGAAACACTATGGGGTAAAAAACATTCATGAAATATGGCCTAATCTGAGCGTGTATATTCATGGTGGCGTATCTATAGAACCTTATAAAGAAAGCTTTAAGAAGTTATGGGGCAAGCCGGTAACTTTTATTGAGACCTATATGGCATCTGAGGGTTCATTCGGATTCCAGGCAAGGCCGGGAGCCGGAATAAAACTGGTACTGAACGCGGGGATATTCTTTGAATTCATACCTTTTACTTCCGATAATTTTGATGAGGAAGGAAATCTGAAAGCGAGCCCCAAAACCTATATGGTAAATGAAGTGGAGGAAGGCACAGAATATGCCATAGTGCTCAGCACCTGCTCAGGGGCATGGAGATACCTGATAGGAGATGTATTGCGCTTTACCAATGCCAAAGAACACGAAATAGCCATTGTAGGCCGTACCAAACAATTCTTAAGCCTCTGCGGTGAGCATTTGTCTATAGACAATATGAACAAAGCGATAGAAACAGTATCGAAAAAACTGAACATAACTATCCGGGAATTTGCGGTCGCCGGGCTGAAGCATGGTAACCTGTTTGCACACCAATGGTATATAGGTTGCGATAATGCCAATGTGGACGCATCACAGATAAAAACTTTGCTGGATGAAACGCTTTGCCAGCTAAACGATGATTATGAAGTAGAGCGTACCTCTGCACTAAGAGAAGTATTTGTAGAGATATTGCCGGGTAGTGTATTCTTAGACTACTTAAAGGCCAAAGGCAAGGATGGCGCGATGAATAAATTCCCCCGTGTACTGAAAAATTCGCACCTGCAGGACTGGGAGCAGTATTTGGATAAGAAGAAGATTACTGCGGCTTGATTAGTTAATTGGGTAATAGGTTAATTGGGTAATGAAGTGTCCTAAAAGTAATGTACGATACCTTCGGCATCGTGTTGTTTTTTATATTTTTTACTATAAACGTGTAATCCTTTCAGGATTGTTTGCCAGAAAGTTTCCTGCTATGTTTTTATGTGGCACATAATAAAGCGTATTATCTTTACGGGGAATACAGATCAAGATGAATAAAACAATTCTAATCACGGGCGCAACATCGGGTTTTGGTAAGGCTATTGCTATACGTTTTGCGCAGGAAGGTTATACCATTTGCATTACCGGCCGCAGGGAGAACAGGCTTGCAGACATAAAAGCCGAACTTGAAAAAAAGTACGCCGTAAAAGTTATCACGCTGGCATTTGATGTGCGTAACAGAAAACAGGTGGAAGCCGCAATGAATGACCTTAAAACCAGGGTGGAAAGTATAGACATACTTGTGAATAATGCCGGGCTTGCATCAGGCCTGGCTACTATTGATGAAGGTGATATTGATGACTGGGAGGTAATGATAGACACTAATGTAAAAGGATTGCTGTATGTAACGAGGCAGATCGCACCCATGATGCGGAAACAAGCCTCGGGGCATATCATAAACATAGGCTCTACAGCAGGTAAGCAGGTATATAAGAACGGTAATGTGTATTGCGCTACAAAGTATGCAGTAGATGCACTTAACCAGGCTATGCGTATAGACCTGCTGCCTTACGGCATCAAAGTTACAGCTATCAATCCTGGCATGGCAGAGACGGAGTTTTCGCTGGTTCGCTTTAAAGGAGATGAGGAACGCGCTAAAAATATGTATGCAGGCGTAAAAGCATTGCAGGCGGAGGATATAGCAAATATTGCATGGTTTTGCGCTACCCTGCCCCCTCATGTTTGTATCAACGACCTTACAGTCACCTGTCTTACACAGGCAAGCAGTTTTTATTCGATTAAGGAGGCGGAAAGAGTGAAGCCTGTCCGCTAAATGGGGGACAGGGATTTAGCCTTATTACAATTATCGGCAAAGAATATGGATTTAGCACAATTATTTAAGCAACACAATTTAAACAACGAGGGAAAGCCCATTTAGGGATTTGGGGTTAATGTTCACATCCACAACACAAATAAGAGTACGTTACGGCGAGACAGACCAGATGGGTTATCTGTACTATGGCAATTATGCATTGTATTATGAGGTAGGCCGCGCTGAAGCTATCAGGGAGTTAGGATTTACTTACCGCCAGCTTGAAGAAATGGGCATTATGATGCCTGTAGCAGAACTAAGTTCTCATTACTTTCGTCCGGCGCTATATGATGACCTGATAACGGTGAAGACCCTATTAAAAGAATTGCCTGAAGGTCCCAAAATACAATTCCATTCAGAGCTGTATAATGAAGCCGGGCAATTGCTAAACAAAGGTGCTACCACGCTCGTATTTTATGACCCGAAAGAAAAGAAGAAGATAAATATGCCGGAAGAATTGTACACAAGATTAGCGCCATTTTTTGTACCAGAAAAATGAAAAGTTTCACGCAGAGGCGCGAAGGCGCAAAAGTTCCAGATGGGCGCTTGAGATTGAAAATAATAAGTGTAATAAATTTAAGATCGCAAAGGGATAAACCTAATGAAGATAACAAATTAACATTGCCAAGTTTAAAATGCCATGAGTAATATTGCCGCTTCCATTATCACCATAGGTGATGAACTATTGATAGGTCAGACCATTGATACCAATTCCGCCTGGATAGCGAAGCACCTCAATGAATTAGGCATAGATGTGTTGCGC